>PWPR01000187.1 GCA_003557085.1 Clostridia bacterium
ATCATAGAGAAGAAACTTCAGCTTTTCTTTGATACTAGCAAAATGTCTCTCATATTTTTTATATATGGTGTTATACTCTTTATCTAATACTACGACCTTAATAGTAGTAGAACCAATGTCTATCCCTATCAAAAATTCATTATGCATATTACTTCCTCCTGCATTCTACTTATCTTTATATTAATGGCATTTATTTTCTTTTTTAATAATATTAAAAACATTACTACATCAATTTAGTATGTCATTTTATGGGTTTCAAATCAAGTATGTTTATTGCTTTTACACATTATTTTTACTAAACTCTTACTCTTAAACCTCTCTATTAGAAAATTTATTTAGATATCAGAAACTTTACATTGTAAATCAATACTTTTTCTAGTAGGATATTAAAGTGCTGCGATATCTTAAGGAGGACAACTATGAGCAAATTTATCGAGGAAATACCAGGGATTCTCTTGTGTGTATTTCTTGCATTTATATCAAAACAGATTTCAAGTATTACTTCAATTAGCAGTCTTACAATAGGTATAGTCTTAGGTATTATGTTTAGCAATTTAATCGGGCTTCATCTAATTTTCTATAGTGGAGTTAGATACACTCTTAAGTCTTTATTAAAATTAGGAATAATTTTTTTAGGTGCTGATTTAAATTTTATAGCACTCTACTCTAATGGTATAAGAATTTTACTCTTGGCAGTAATTATAGTTGGAACAGGAGTTTTATTAGCACCTTATGTAGCTAAACTTTTCGGATTCAATGATAAATTAGCTATGTTATTAGGTGTTGGTTCTTCAATCTGCGGGGCATCTGCTATAGTTGCTACTGCACCTGTTATTGAAGCTGATGAAAATGATACTGCTTTAGCTGTAGCTATAATAAGTTTACTGGGAGCTATTGGCGTTATAGTATTCCCGTTAATTGGTTCTTTGCTCAATATGAGCGACATACAGTACGGATTTTGGTCAGGTGGCTCATTGCAAGGAGTTGCCCATGCGTTAGCAGCTGCAGGTGCTTGGAATGATTTAGCACTTGAAATGGCTACCTATGTAAAAATGACTAGAGTTGTACTTTTAGCACCCTTAACTCTATTCTTAATTAGATGGTTTAATAAGACAAGGTCAGCTACAGATGATAGAGTAAAAGTGAAAATCCCACTATACATCATTTTATTCATTTTGGTTGGGATTATATCATCTATAGGTTTGTTTAATGTTCAAATTATTGGACAAAACCTACAGGGCATTATTAAATCAGCAAGCAGTGAGCTAATATTATGGGCTATGATTGCTATGGGACTAGGAGTAGATCTAAAGAAAATAAAGAACGTTGGAGCTAAAGCATTACTCGCTGGCTCAGGAGTTTTTCTAATTGTCAGCCTCATAGCTTATGTTTTTGTATTTTTTATTTTCTAATTTCAAAAAAAAGAAACACCAAGTGAAAAGCTTACTAAAAAGTTTCTCACAAAGTGTTTCTTGTTTTTTTATAAGTAGTCTTTATTTAACTTTACTTTGGTTTAGCAGGTTCAATATTAATTCTATTACCTCTAATACTAGAGTTTTGCATTATTACTAATACTTCCTTAGCATGTTCTCTTGGAACTTCAACAAATGTAAAGCTGTTATGGATTGATATCATTCCAATAACCTTTCCTGGTATTCCAGTCTCACTTGCTATAGATCCTACAATATCTCTAGCTCTTACTCCCTGCTTCTTACCAGCATTAATGAACAATCTTACCATACCTGGCTCTGCACCAGTATCTCTAAACTCAGCTCCAAACTCATTAGAAAAATCGCTTTTTTGATCTGAATTATTGTGGTTGTTCATTTTAAGCAAAGCTGCTGCAACTTCTAAAAGTGTAATATCTTCGTCTTCAAGAAAATCTTCAATCATGTCTATTTCTTGACTTAGTCTCTCATTTTGTATAGTAGTAAGCATCTTATCAAATAACTTAACCGTCTTAGCTTCTTCTATGTCACCTAATGAAGGAACATCATTTCTTATAATTTTAGTTTTAGTGAACTTTTGAATATCTTTTAGCTTATAAAAAGATTTGCCTGCTGCAAGCGTAAATGCTCTGCCTTCCCTGCCAGCTCTTCCAGTTCTACCTATTCTATGAACATAATATTCTTGATTTTGTGGAACATCAAAGTTGAATACTGCTTCAATATCATCCACGTCTAATCCTCTTGCTGCAACATCTGTAGCAACTAGAACCTCGACTACATTATTTCTAAACTGATCCATTACTCTATCTCTCTGGCTTTGTCTCATATCACCATGTAGGCCATCTGCAAAATAACCCCTACTTTGCAACTGAGTTACTAATTGATCTACTCGCTTTTTGGTGTTGCAAAATACTAATGATAGCTTTGGGTCATACATATCAATTAAACGTGTTAAGACATCTACTTTATCTTTCTCTTTTACTTGATAGTATAACTGCTCCACATTTGGTACAGTCATTTTTTGATGCACTACTTTAACAAACTCAGGATTATTTTGATACTCCTTAGTTATATCCAATATAGCCTTAGGCATAGTAGCTGAAAATAGTGCAGTCTGTCTATCTAAAGGTGTTTTATCTAAGATTGTTTCCATATCTTCTCTAAAACCCATATCTAGCATTTCATCAGCTTCGTCTAAAACAACAAAGTTAATGGTTTCTACCTTTAATGTGCTTCTCCTCATATGATCCATAATTCTTCCAGGTGTACCGATTATGATCTGAACTCCTGTTTTCAGAGACTTTATTTGTCTCTGAATAGACTGACCACCATATATTGGGAGTATCTTAATTCCTCGTTTATACTTAGCTAAATTTGTTAGTTCTTCTGCTACTTGAATAGCCAGCTCTCTTGTTGGACAAAGTATTAAAGCTTGTGGCTTTTTAAAGTTAGGATCAACTCTCTCTAATAAAGGTATACCAAAAGCTGCAGTTTTTCCTGTTCCTGTTTGTGCCTGGCCGG
>PWPR01000096.1 GCA_003557085.1 Clostridia bacterium
CTCTTCCGATCTATTCCCACTGAGGTTAAAGCTAGCGTTAGTACACCTGCAAAAGGTCCTGGTCCAGCAACACGGATAAACATTAATCCATAGACGAAAGCAGGAAATGTTCTAACTGCTGCCAAAAATAACATTGTTGCAGTGCTTATGATTGTAGGCATTAAATTTCTTGAAGCTAAGAAGGAAATTGGTATTGCTATGATTGAACCTATTAAAGTCCCAAGTAAAGCTATACCCATAGTTTCTAAAATTAAGTAAGGCACTCCTGCCCCTCTAAATGAGAATAATAAATCTAAGTCTGGATTAAAAATACCTCTTACTATACTTCTCGCTACTCCTGCTCCACCAGAATGGAGACCTGTATACTCAATCGCCGTTGATGACCAATACATCATGCCTAGCACTGAAAGTGCAATTATAATATTTCTAAGTAATGTTTTAGGCTGATCTTCAAAAGTCTTTTTAATGTTTTCATTCATTTTAAGTCAACCTCTTTGTAAAGTATCGGCTTAATGACTCTATGATTACAACAGTGATGAAAAGCATAAACAATACTGTGCCTGCTCTTGAGTACTCTCTCCATGCCATTTTCTCATCTAATAGTAAACCTATTCCACCTGCACCTACATATCCTAAAATTGCAGCGTATCTAACATTAATTTCAAAACAATATAGACACAAAGCTAAATAAGTAGGCAATAACTGAGGTATAATCGCAGCAATAAAAGCCTGCGTCTTAGTCGCACCAAGGGACTCCATTGCCTCGAAAGGACCCATTTCTACTGTTTCGATTTGCTCATACAGCATTTTTGTGATTATAGCAAAAGTAAATATTGTTATAGCTAATGTACCTGCAAAGGTACCTATTCCAAAAATATAGGTTGCGATTAATGCTATTATCAAAGTCGGCAAAGTCCTCATAATACTAAAAAAAGTTCTAATAATATTTCTTGTTACGGCATTTTGATTTACATTAGATGATGAAAGAACAGCAAACGGCACAGAAGCTAAAGCTCCTAAAATTGACCCCAACAAAGACATCTTAATGGTATCAAAAAGTGGCTGCCAAACCTGACTTACAAAGTCCCATCGTGGTGGAAACATAGCCTCAAGAATAACTATAAAATGATTCATTCTTCTATATAAGACTTCAAATCTAAAGTTTGTCACTTCAGCAGAAACATAGATCATAATTCCAAGAACAATCAAAACATATGGCAGAATTGACTTTGGCGGTTTAACAACCTTACCATTACTTAAAGTTATTTCTTCTGGGGAGAAGATATTTCTTATAAACTTCATAGTTTATTTCTCTCCTATCTCTCGCTCATACTCAGTGCTTCCACCATATATTTCATTCAAAGTATTTCTTGTTACACCTTTAGCAGGTCCATCATATATGATTTCGCCAGCTTTAATACCTATAACTCTGTCAGCATAATCTAAAGCTAGGTCAACATGGTGAATATTGATTATTATCGTCATTTTTAACTCTCTATTAATCCTTCTAAAATCACCCATAACTTGTCTTGCTGTTACAGGGTCTAAAGATGCAACTGGTTCATCTGCAAGTATAATCTGAGGATCTTGAGCTAGGGTTCTAGCTACAGCTACTCTTTGCATTTGTCCACCAGACAACTTGTCTGCTCGTACATAAGCCTTATCCAAAATTCCCACTTGATCTAATGATTCTAAAGCTTTTATCTTGTCTTCTTTAGAGTAAATTCCTAAAATCGACTTCCACATGTGCATATCAGGGACTCTTGAAGCTAATACGTTCTTAATTACGGTTGTTCTTGATACAAGATTGAATGATTGAAATACCATACCAATGCTTCTTCTAAATCTTCTTAAACTCTTACCTTTTAAATCGTTTACAACTAAATCATTAACTGTAAGTTTCCCCTCACTAATCCCGTGCATCTTGTTAATCGCACGGATTAAAGTTGATTTACCTGCCCCTGATAAACCAATAATAGCAACAAATTCTCCTTGCTCAATCTCTAAGTTAACCTGCTTTAGAGCTTGAACGCCACCAGGATATATTTTGCTAACATTCTCAAATTTTATCACTTTCTTAGTCCCCCTGAAATAAATAGAGCCCATGCACTAATAGCATGGGCTCAATATATACTTAGTTTCCTTCTGACAGTAACTCTTGAGCCTCTCTAGCAACATCATAGTCTGCAGAGGTAGCAACTTGATAACCTTGATGGTTATATATTGCTATTACTTCTAAACCTTCTTCTGTTTGAGCAATGTTTATAAAAGCTTGTTGTAAAGCTGCTTTTAATTCTTCAGATACTACAGAAGTATCTTTTGTAACACTAACTGTATCATTATAAATCCCAGGTGTAACTCCTACAACTCCAGTGTCTGTCCAGATGCTTTCTAATCCTGGTGCATCAATTTCAAGCCATCTATCCACATAGTCTCTTCTAGCATCAGCATAGATATTAATTAAGTCTACTTGACCTGTAGCCAATCTATTAACTGCTGTGCCATATGAATCCATTCTTACTGTATTCATGTCAGATAACATTACGCCATAATGGTCACGCAACCAAATTGTTGGGTAAATATATCCAGCACTTGAAGTTGGACCCATTACGCCCCAACGTGCGCCTTGTAAATCTTCTAAGGTTAATTCTTCACCACTATTTACTTTATTAAGTAACTCTTGCCCTTTTTCTGAAGGACCAGCGATGATTAAAGAACGATAATATGTTACTTGGTCATCAGTTGGAAGTGTTGGCTCACCATCATTCCAATCAGCAGGGTTATCAGAGTCTTTGTTAAGACCAGCTCTAGTAGCTGTCAAAATAACATCAGCTCCATCATCATAAAGTACAAAAGTACCACCAGGTATTAGCCCAACATGAGCAGATCCAGCTGATAAAGCTTCACCTACTGCATTGTATGTAGTACCTACTTTAATATCTAC
>PWPR01000194.1 GCA_003557085.1 Clostridia bacterium
CTATCACCTTTTAATGGTCCTTTGAGTGAGTGGCTGGGCGGATTAAAAATGCTCCAAAGTATTAAGGATAAAGATATGATTTTCAGCCATGAGCAATTAAGAGATATAAGTTCAAGCTTATACTTCTTAAATGAAACTCTAAAGCTAATTCCCAAAAAAGGCAGCTATAATGACTTTTTAGAAAAGTATAGAGAAGTAAAAGAAATACTGAACTTTACCTCTTATGTAAACAAACAACTAGAATTACTAGACGAAGATTTGGCAGAAAAACTTTTTAGTCAGGAAGTAAGCTTTAATAAGTTTTTAACAGAGGAAGACCAAC
Source organism: Clostridia bacterium (assembly GCA_003557085.1). Lineage (GTDB taxonomy): Bacteria > Bacillota > UBA994 > PWPR01 > PWPR01 > PWPR01. The sequence goes on from PWPR01000194.1 coordinate 323, forward strand.
TAGAGCTGTGGCCAAGTGAAATGAGTTTGTCTGAGTTTTTAGAAATACTTAAAATTATATTAGCAAGAGTCAGTTTTTCAAAAGGAAATAGCATGTATGAATGTATCAAGGTATATAATCATCTTCAGATAGCTGGCCTTGATATTAAATACGTTTTCCTGCTAGGAGCAAATGAAGGTCTTATCCCAAAAAATACTCATTCATGGATTAGGGGCATTGACAATGAAGACTTGAAAAATTTGAACATTGAAATTATTGATGACTTAGGGTATCAAAAAGGAGAGTTCTTACGGTTAGTAAGTAGTGCTAATGAAGCACTTTACATAAGCTATGTTAAAGAGACTCACTTGGGTGATGAAAAATACTTATCACCTTTTGTGGTTGATATTATAGACTTATTAGGAATCAATGAAGAGCAAAGTAGAGTTATTTGGCCAGAAATAGAAATGGTGGCATCAGAATCTGAATATATGCAGGTTTTGGCTAAAGAGGGGCAGTTCGATCAGCTCAAAAGTAGTATCCAGCGAGCAATTAAAATAGAGGGCATGCGAGAGACAGCAGTCCCATCTGTATATAATGGAGTATTAGCTTCTTGCGATATTATTAAGAGTTTAGAGTTAAAGTTTTCTGATTTCTCTGTTATGAGTACTTCTATGCTCGAGGAGTATGGGAAATGTCCTTTTGCCTTTATGTTAAAAAGGGTGTTTATGCTTAAAGAAATGGAAGAGTTTGAGCCAGGCTTAACTCCTTTGACAAGAGGAAGCATACTCCATGAGGTGTTGGCAGATTTTCTTAAGGAGTATTTAGGAGAAACTCTTAATGAACTTTACTTTGAGAGATATTATTTAGAGCTGGAAAACATTTTGCAAAGTAAGTTAAATGAACTTATCCATACTAGCGCTGTATCTAGTCATTGGGTTGAGCTTGAAAAGAAAAGGTTTAGTTATATTTTGCAAGAATGGTTGAACAATGAGATTAAGTTGCAAAAACAAACTGATTTCAGGCCTATTATGTTAGAGAAATCATTTGATTATCAATTAAGTGAGCAAGGAGTTCTAAAGTATACTGGGTTTATAGATCGTATTGATAAAAGTGAAGATGGTTATATTATTTATGACTATAAGTCTGGTTCGCCTCCTAAGATGGAAGATATTAAGGAAGGTATAGCGTTTCAATTGCCTTTATATCTTAAAGCTATTAGAGATATATTAAACATTGAAAAAATATGTGGTGGTGGATATTATCAATTAGGAAGCAACTTTAATAGAAATAGTGGTATGTGGATAAAGGAATGTCTAGCTGATTTAGCAATTAATAAGACCATAAAAGACAGTGAGAATGAAGATCAGTGGAATATTATCTTAAATGAAACAATTGATAAGGCATACGAGTACAGGAGTTTGATGCGAAGTGGTTACTTCCCACTTAGTCCAAAAAAAATTCCTACTTTCTGTAAGTATTGTTCTTATCGAGATATATGTAGGCTTACTAGTATGTTAAGTAGTAGATTGGAGGGCTCAGATGAGGTTTACTGATAGTCAAAAAGACGCAATTAATACCCGAGATAAAAACCTTACCCTCAGCGCTGGCGCAGGTTCTGGAAAGACAACCGTTTTGGTAAGTAGATATATTACTCTTTTATCAGAAAAAGAAGTAGGTATAGCTGAGATTTTAGCCATTACATTTACCAATAAATCAGCTGCTGATATGAGAATTAAAGTAAGAAAACATATTAGTGCGCAGATAAAATCTACTAGCGGAAGTAAAAGAAAGTTTTGGCAAAATATTAAAGACCAGTTTGAGAAAGCAACTATATCAACTATCCATTCTTTTGCATTACAAGTTTTAAGGAATCATCCACTGGAGAGCAAAATTAATCCTGAATCTAGTATGATTGATGAAGTAGAAGCATATATCTTGCTTAGTGAAACTATTAGAGAGGTTTTGAGAAAGCATTATCAAGATGAAGATCTGCAAACAGTAGTTCAAGCAATTAAGTCTGTTGATAGAACTATTGATATTATTGCTTCCATTTACAACAAGATACGTTCTCTCGGCTGTGAAATAGAAAGCGCAGCTTGCCAAGCTTTAAGTTATCAGGATGATAAGTTACAAGAGCTGACAGCACTAAAGCAAATAATAACTAATAACTTATTAGAGATTTCAAATATTATAAGCAATTATTCTGGTAAAGCTAAGTTTGCGGAGAAAGTTAGAAATTGCAATATAACTGCTTTGAGTGATGTTATTAACAGAGCGGTTACTTATCAAGACGGAGAAGTAAACGAAGCATTTAATACTTTAGTAGAACTTTTGAAAAGTCCAATTAAAGATGCTAAGGAAGTAGTAACAGAAGTAAAAGATGCTCAAAGTGAAATGGTTGAGATTTTAGCATACCTAGATACAGTTCCAATGTATAAACTGCTTGCTAAGATACTTCTGGAAATTGATAAGAAATATAGTGAACTGAAAAAAAGCAAGCGAGCACTTGATTATTCAGATTTAGAATGGGGTTTACTAAATTTGCTTAAATCAAATCAAGAAGTAAGAAACTATTATATTGATAAGTACAAGTATGTAATGGTAGATGAGTTTCAAGACACTAGCCCTATGCAGCAAGAACTGATAAAACTTTTATCACCATATGATAAGAATGGTTTATTTATAGTAGGAGATCCAAGGCAGTCTATTTATAGGTTTAGAGCAGCTGAGCTTTCAGGGTTTTTAGAAATGAGAAATGAAATAATGGATGGTAATGGTAAATCAATTTACTTAGCTGAGAATTTTAGAAGTAGAACAGCTTTAATTGATTTCCAAAATGAGTTTTTTAATTATCTTTTTGGCCAATCAAAACTTGATTACCAAAATGTTGTTCCTGGTATACTTGATGAGTGTAAGGACTCAAAAGTTGAGTTGTGGCTGAGTCATCCTGATGAAATAACAGATGAAATGAAGTCTGCTGACCTTAGGAAGATCGAAGCAAGGTATATTGCTCAAAATATAAGAAAGTTAAATAAAGAAGGTGTTAAGTATCAAGAAGTCGCTATCTTGTTTAGAGCTCTAACAGATATTAATGTCTTTGAAGCTGCTTTAGCTGATGAAGGCATACCATATCAAGTTTCAGGCAGTAGAGGACTATTTGAAAAACAAGAGATTGTAGATTTAATTAATATCCTCAAATACTTCTCTCAAGGTAATGACGAGATAAGCTTACTAGGGATACTTCGCTCACCTTTATTTGGCTTTAGCGATGAAGAGTTGCTCAGAATTAGAATAGAAAATAAAGCTATAGATAAAACCCTAAAGCTTGAAAATGAAGCAAAATATAACGAAGCACTTGCTTATTTAAGCAAATATAAGGATAAGCTTAAGCTGAACAAGATTTCTGAGGTATTAAATGAGATAATCATAGAGAAGGACTATTATAGTACGCTCTTGTTATCTAAGGATTATGGTAAGCAGGCAGTAGCAAATATTCATAAGTTTTTGGCGATAATTAGAGATTTAGAAGCAAGTAATAAATCTACAATTATCGAAGTGTTAGAATACTTGGAGGTAATGCGCAAGGGAAATGCTTTGATGGGGGAAGCTTCTGTTAGTGAAGAAATAGATGTGGTGCAGTTAATGTCAATACACCAGTCAAAAGGTTTAGAGTTTAACACAGTAATAATACCGCAGTTGGAAAGAAGAATACTAAGCCCTCAAAAAGATATGATTTGCTTTACAAAAGAGTTAGGTTTAGTAATCAGAACTAGAGGTTATGCTGATAATACATTGGACAACTTCTATTTTACAAAGATGAAAGAAATGGAAAAAGAGTTAGATCTAGAAGAATCATATAGGTTGTTTTATGTGGGAGCAACACGTGCAGAGGAAAGATTGATTTTATCAGCAGCACCTCCTAGACTTAACTATACTAAGCAAAGTTATTTTGATTACTTGAGGGAGTATCTTGAAATCGATGAAATGCCAGTTGAACAAGAGGAAAAAAAACTGGTAAAGATAGTACCTCAAAGAACTAGCTCAAGGCATCAAGAAAAAGATGAAAAAAAGTTTAATGATTTAAAACCTAAGCTTTTGATAAGGTCTGGATTCAAAATAGAAGAAGGCCTTAGCTTATCAGCAACAGCTTTAATGACTCATAATGAGTGTAGTAGGAAATATTACTACAGTTATATCAGGAATATTCCGGACTATGAAGTTCTTGAAAAAAATGATAAAAACAAATATAGTGCAAGTGAACTGGGGACAATAATTCATAAAGTTTTTGAACTGACTAATGGGAATGACGCAGAAGATTTACTGGAAACATTACTGGCAAAAGTGAATAAGGCTAGCAATGTTATAAGTCAATATAGATATAATGGTAAGCGGATGATAAAAAACTATCTAAACAGTGCAGTCTACCAGATGCAGTTAATAAAAGATGCTGAAGAAGTTTCTGAACTAGTCTTTAATTTAAATATAGATAAGAAAATATTGACAGGATTAATAGATAAACTTATTATTAATGGAAAGAAGTATAGTATAATTGATTTAAAGACAGGTGTGTTAAGCAAAGAGTCAGAAAATAAGTATTTATTGCAAAATGCAGTGTATGCTTTAGCAGTTTATCATGCTTATCAAGTCTATCCAAGTGAGTTGATTAACTATTTTGTCAATGAGAATGAGTCAAAAGACTACAAAAGTGTACTTGAATCATATGATGATAGTAAGAAGTTAGTTAGTGAAAGCTTAGAAGCATTATTAAGAGATTTAAAAGGTAATAACTTTAAGAGAAATCTTGAATCATGTGAAGTATGCAATTACAAAAAACTGTGCACAAGAAAAGGAGGAGCAAATTATGACTAAACTTAATAGAAAGTGGGCAATAATTAGTATTGTTGCTGGGATTTTAGCTACTGCTGCTTTGATAGGGACACTTTGTTTATTCTTTTGTAAAAAAGAAGATGTTGAACTACCAGAGAAAAAATATACTGAAATTGAACTATAGAAAAAGGCCACCTAGGTGGCCTTTTGTAAACTTCTAATCTTTATATGCTTTGCCTATTGGGAAAGCTTCTTTTGGAACATTGTCAAATTCAAGTGATAAAAGATTTGCAGCTCCTATTCCGGGTGCGTCAATTTTGAAGTCAATATTTGCTATATCATCCCAATAAGCACGGTGATGTACTCTAGATTTCAAAGCGATAATATCTAGTTTTTCATAGTCGATTTTTGCTGCAGTGAAAGCTGCACTATCATTAGCCCCACGCATCCTTTCTGAGATTACTAGGAATCTATTATCTCCCATATCTAGAGTAACAATTCTGCTATCTTTCATTTTCCTACCCTTACCCATTGGTCCAATCAAACGATACTCTGGGCTTCCCATGAAGATTATGTTGCCACTAACCTCAACTGGATTACCAGAATACTCACTAGCCCAACCTCCTACTTTTAACTTGACATTATCTCCTACTTGATGGTTTTCATATAAGTAGTAAATTGCTTTAGGATCACTCATGCCAGGCAGAGCAAAGTTTTTAGCGCCTTGAGCTAACAATTCCTTTAATACATGAGTACTATCTCCCGTGCGATCAGCTCCATCTGCTATGGTTATTGGGCCTTTTCCTTGTTCTATTAAGGAAATTACTTCTGCTATACCTTCTTTTGTCTTAGGTAGTTTTTGATTTAAATCATATCTTAAATCCCAAGCTAAAAGTTTCATTTCTTCAACTATTTTTTCTGCTAGGTCTTGATTATTGTTTGTAACAGCGATGATTGACATTCCAATATCAACTACATCAGCATAAGCAAATCCAGGTGCTACACTGACACATATTACATCTTCTTGCTTCTCAAAGTTTCTACATGCATCATACAGTACTTTCATAGGATGGTATTCAGATGCTTGGAAAATGCTCGCAGATACTACGTTAGGCTTACTAAGAGCTTGAGTAGGCTTTACTTTTCCTTTGATAGTATCAACTAAACAAGCAGCAGCTTTTTCTGCTGTTTCTTGCGAATCAATATGAGGATAGGTTCGAATAACAAACACACCATCAGTTACATCAGTAAGCTCATGGTCTTCATTAGCATGCAGATCAAGTGTTACCATAATAGGGATTTCACCCACAGTAGCTCTTACTCTTTTTGCTATTTCTGCTTCAGGTTTGTCTATTCCTTCAACAGCCATAGCACCATGTAAAGCTAAGAGAACACCGTCAAGTGGCATACTTTTTTCTAAGCTAGTACAAATCTCACTAGTGTATTTTTCAAAACATTCAGGTGTAAACCAAGAGGTATATGGGCCTGGTGCCATACCAACACTAATTACTGGAACTATTTCTGCTTTATTTGCTTCTAATACATTAATAAATCCGTTAATATAATTAGGGATACCTTTATTTTCTGTTATTACGCTACTGCCTCTTGTTACATATGGTTCTAGGGACTCTATGGTAGTTCTGTCAGGACAAAAAGTACATGTTTCATGTGAGAATTCTGCTATTGCAATTTTCATTTATATTCATCTCCTTAAAGAAAGTAGGTTTACAATGTTTAATTATTTAGCTAAGCAGGGTATAAATCTTAGCAAGGGTATTACCCTAAAGACTGTCAGTAGTACAAAACTTTTCGATGCTAATTTGGGAGTTCTTATAATAGCAAATTCTAATAGTGCAACTATTCTATCTAGTGAAAAGTATTATGAAAAGTTAAAAGATATTACTTCAACAATTATAGTAGAAGATATTTTTCAAGCAAGTTTCATATCACTACTTGAGAAGATAGTAGCACAAGACTTTTTACTCTTAGGAGGACCTTATTTATTGTTTTCAGGCAACTTATCAACTCCTTTGGACCCAAAAATTGAGTATACTCTCGAAAAAGTTGTTAATGATTATACTCTACTTGATAAATATAGTGATTTCTCCCATGCCATCCAAACAAATGATAAGAGAGATTTTGTAATGTACATACTTAAGGTTAATAGTGAAGTAGCAGGAGTAGTAACTGCTACTTGCGAATCAGATAATGTCTACTCTATTGGAGCAGAAGTTGTCAAAAAATATCAAAGCCATTCGATAGGCTCATATTTAATCAGCGTTATAAGTAATGACTTAATAAATCAAGGCAAGATAGTTTATTATCAAGCATCAGTTAATAACATAGCTTCATTTAAGATGGCAATGAAAGCAAATTATGATCTTATAGCTACAACTTTATACACAGTTTAATTATAGCTTATAAGACAGCTCTGATATATTGATAACTTCAGCATCTAGCTTATGTTTACCTAGTACACTAGAATCCTTTAACCCACCACCAGTTGTAACTAGAGCAACTGAGGAGTCATGCGGAATTAGCTCATCAGTCAACTTGTATAATGCTGCTAAAGGTACTGCACCTGCAGGTTGGGAGAAAACACCATAACTTGCAAGTTGCTTTTGAGCTTTAATTATCTCACAATTTGTTACTGTAACAGCTAGACCAAGATATCGTTTTAGTAATCTTAAGACTTCATTACCACTTGGTGGATTTGGATTACCTATTGCCGGAGCAATTGTAGACGTATTACCGAAATGAGATATAGTGTCTTCATTGTTTAAGAAAGCCTTAGCAATAGGAGCACAACCAGCAGATTGTACACATACTGGTCTTGGAATTTTCTTGATTATCCCAGCTTTATAAAACTCAACAAACCCTTTGACAATGCCTCTAAAGTTACCACCTGCACTGGTAGGAATAATAACAAAGTCAGGTACATTAAAACCAGTTTGCTCACATATTTCATAAGCTATACTTTTTGAACCTTCGATTCTCATTGGCACATCAGAGTTAATAAAAGCTATATGTTTTTCTTGGCCAATTTGCAAACTTTGCTCATACAAAACACTGTACTCACCTTTAACTTGTAGCACTTTAGGACCATAGATAGCTATCGGATTTACTTTTTCTGGAAGCATATCGCCTTTGACAAAGATATAAGTTTTAAGGCCTGCTTTGGCTCCATAAGCTGCTATGGAGGCAGCCATATTCCCTGTTGAGACTGTTCCTATTTTGCTATAACCGTTCTTGATGGCGTGCATTACACCAATTACACTACCGCGGTCTTTAAATGACCAGGTAGGGTTAAGAGTTTCGTTTTTCACATAGACTGAACTAAGATTTAGCTCCTTTGCAACATTTTCTAATGGCATTAGTGGGGTAAGCCCTTCTCCTAAAGATATCTTAATGGTATTATCTAAGTAGGGATAAAAGTCCCGGTATCTAATATAAAAAGGGTCACTCCAGGTAGCTTCATAGTTAATAGATCCACTTTCAATTAATGAAACGTTTAAAGGTTCATTACAAATTGGGCACCTAGGATAACATTCAGCTAAATTTGTGGTATGATTACAACTAGTACAAGATTGAATTATTTCATTCATTTTCGTCACCTCATATATTATTACTACATTAATTGCTTAATTCCTTTATATAAATAAGATAAATTTGGGAGGTGGATGCCAAAGTGCATAATAAAAGATGGGCCAAGCATTTAGAGCTTTTACCAGTTATAATTATCAGTTTAGTTTTATTTAAGTTTATTGAGGCCTCAAACATTTTTAGCCAAGGCATTGGCTTTATAGTTTCGCTATTTTCATATTTTTTATGGGCATCTGCTATAGCTTACTTTCTTAATCCTTGTGTAGTTTGGATAGAGAAGCATACAAAAATGAGAAGACTAATAACAGTGCTAGTTGTCTATACTATCGTTATTATTTTAGTGTATTTTTTCATGCGCGCACTTATCCCAAGATTAGTAGAGAACATTGTTGATTTAATTGAAAACATTCCTTCTTATTATATGATAGCACTTGATTGGATAAATCAAACCATTGCCGAGCTAGAAGTAAGTGATACATTAGGTATTTTACCTGCTGTGCAAGCAGCTGCTGGTACATTAACACAGGCCACATCAATTGCACTTAATCAAATACTTAATGGAATTATGGGAGGTTTGTCTGCGGGTACTCACATATTGACTACTATTATTTTCTCTACTGTTATTTCCATGTACATGTTAAATGATAAAGAGAGAATTTTTATAGGAGTAAAGAGACTTGTCACAGCTTTAGCTGTGAATGAAGGCGATGCAGAGAGAATATTTAAGTTTGGCTTGGATGCAGATGATATATTTTCTAGGTATCTGATTGGTAGGGTAATTGATTCAGCAATTATTGGATTGATCTGTTACATTTTAATGATTATTTTTAATATACCATATGCAGCTATGTTGAGTTTGATTGTTGGTATAACCAACCTTATTCCATACTTTGGTCCTTTTATAGGGATGGTTCCAGTATTTATTATTTCACTATTTTCAGGATTTTGGATAGCAGTAACTGCGCTTTTCTTAGTTTTCTTATTACAGCAGTTTGATGGATTCTATCTAGGCCCATTAATCTTAGGAGGCAAAGTAGGACTTAGACCATTGTGGATAATATTAGCTATTACAATAGGTGGTAGACTTTATGGTGTTATTGGGATGTTCTTAGGGGTCCCTGTAATGGCAGTACTTAAAAGATTACTTGATTCATATATAGATGTTAAACTAAAAGGCAAACAAGAAAAAGTGTTAGAGTAGGTGGAGGTTCTTATGAAGAAAATTATTGCTTTAATTGTTATTTTACTGTTTATTAATACTGGAATTGCACAAGCTGATTATGCTGTCTTAATAAACGGAGAGTTAATAGAGTTTAGTAGTCCAGTTTCTAATATAAATGGCAGAACATATGCACCAGCAAGAGAACTTGCTGAGTATTTTGGCGCACAAGTAAATTGGCATGGTGATTTAGCTGCAGTAGGAATTACTATAGAGCGTGATGAATGGCTGCTTTTTTCTAGAGAAACTCTTGCATATCGTAATGGTAGAAGGTATAGCGAAGAGATAAAAGCTGAAATTATTGACGGACGTGCTATGCTTCCAATTAGATTTATGGGAGAGTTATTAGACAAAGAAGTCTCTTATGAAGCAAGTACGAGGACTATTCAGATTAATGATAAAAAGGTAAAAGAGTTTGATTTATATAATCTTAATATAATGGGAGAGTCAATTGCCACAGCTGAACAAATGGCAGCTTTTTTACTAAAATATGAGCCTAATCCTAAAATTGGTGTGTCAGCGCTAGAACTTGCTCAAATCTTTTTGGAGGAAGGAGCCGCTGAAGGAGTAAGGGGTGATTATGCTTTTGCTCAGAGTATTCATGAAACAGGATATTTTAGATATGGCGGAGATGTTAAACCTGAACAGAACAATTTTGCTGGTATGGGGGCTATTGGTGGCGGAGCGCCCGGCAATATATTCCCTGATGTTAGAACTGGTGTAAGAGCTCAAATTAAGCATCTCAAGTGCTATGCTTCAACTGAGCCTCTGAATAATGAAAATGTTAATCCAAGATGGTTTAATGGTCCAGCTAGAGGATCTGCCCCAACATTAATACAATTAGCCAATGCTCTAAATCCAGTAGATGGTTTTGGTTGGGCTAGCCCTGGATATCCAGCTTGGAAATATAACAATGTAGAGGAAGCATATAGAGCAGGGGAGACTTATGGTCAGCAAATCCATAAAATATTTATTAGAATAATGGAAGAATTTCCTCAGAAGTAGCATTTGTTGTGCAGTTCATTAAAGTAATGTTGTCATTTAGCTTAGTTTATAATATAATAAGCTCAGAAAGTAAAGACAGGGAGGTGCCTACTATTTGAAAAAAATTACTAATATAGTGGTACTAATTTTAGTTTTATCTTTATTCACTAATGTAGCACTAGCTTCAACAAACAATAATTTAGCTATTGTTGAAAGAATGGTGGAACGTACTAATGAGTCGATTGAAAGAGATGTGCAGAGAACCCAAGAGTTAGCAGATACTATAATGAATAATTTAGGCGATAACTTTATTAGTAGAGGGATTGTAGACTCATTGATATTTGCACTTGTTAAAATGACAGACGCTAAGGCTGGTGCAACAATTAGGGCAGCAAATGCACTAGGGGTGACTGTTGTTTGCGAGTATGTAGATTATTATATAGGCTACAGATGGGTAGAAATAGACCCCTTATATGTAATCTCAGACTAGAAAAAGACACTTAAAAGTGTCTTTTTTATTTTTAAACTTCAATAAACTAATTTAATTAATGTAAGTTTCTGCTATAATAATAATATACATACTCGCAAACAACAGTCACCCCTAGTGCATTTGCTGCCCTAATTGTTGCACCA
>PWPR01000060.1 GCA_003557085.1 Clostridia bacterium
AGCAGCTATTATGAGAAAATTAATAGAACTGAATCAAAAAGATCTAGAGAGAATAGAGAGCTAACAGCTAAAATTAAAGAAATACATGAAGCAAGTAACAAAATATATGGAGCTCCTAAAATTCATAGTGTTCTTGTTAACAAAGGATACAAGGTTAGCATTAAACGGGTTCAAAGACGCATGAGAGAAGCCAAAATTAAATCTGTAACAGTCAAAAAGTTTAGACCTAAGGCATCTAAGTCACAAATTGAATCACGCAAGAATATTCTAGATCAGGATTTTGAAGCTTCAAAACCTAATCAAAAATGGGTTTCAGATTATTCCGATAAAAGAGTTATTCCGATGTTTTAGAAATAAACGTAATATTTCAATCTTATTGTTAAAAACATCGGAATAACAATTTGATTAGTTAAGACTATATAGTTTGCTTATAGTATCATTATTTAATTCTATATAAGTTTTATTTTGTATACTTGCGTTTTGATCTTTTTGTCGTTTTGTATTCTGGATTCTCAATTATATTTTCTTGAACTTCTTTTTTATCTTTAGCTTCCTCTAATTCTTTATTAGCCTCTTTATACTCGTTCCAATATTTTGCTACTGTTTTACGATTGATTCCTAATTCTCTTGCTGCTTTTCTGTTTGAATACCCCCTTAATTCTAGATTGATTATTGTGTGCTTATCCATTATTGTTTTCATCCTTTCTACCTCCAAATCTAAGTATATATATTTGGAGATATTATTAAAATAGTGGACCCTTATTGAACTGATTCTTGCTCAAACATTGGACCACTTTTAAAGTAACATATACACGCAATTTAGCGAGATACTTCCTCTGGATACTTTCAGCATTAATCATTCTATGGATTACTCTTTTGCTCTAGTAGCACTCGTTATTCAATATTAGTACTTCTATTTAACTGCTTTCTGTACTAAAAGCTGCAACAGAACTATATGTATTTAAAAAGGGTCCTTATCAAACTGACCCTTTTTAAACTGATATTATAGACTCTTTTTCAGTTTACAAAAAAGTATCAGGAAATTGCTAAACATGCTTCAATAACAACTCTTTTAAATATTGAGCTATTATATAACAAACCCGTTGCCAAAACCTTATAAGACTTTATAATTTTCATTAATTCCCTGTTCAACGTGTCTGATTTTGTCGTTCCTAAGAATACACTACTTTCGTATGATACAATACTCCGAGGGATTAACTTCGGACACAACGAACCCTACACCTCAAACACAACTGCTTAGGTAGTTATGCTGAATATCTGCTTAGATCAACTGAAGCATTGTAATCTCTGTCCATTACTGCTTTGCTTATCAATGATATTCCTCCTGATTATGGTCTTTTCAGAATAGCAATCTTGTACAAATTTGTACATCCTTATTTTCTTTTATTAGTACATCTCTATGTTACTCTTCACAATTACAAAGATTATGCTCTCAAAAGTGCGTAGAAAGATTATTTTAACTGGTTTAATACCTTAATATGCATCTATTACTTATATTTAAGAAGTATTTACTAAACAGAGAGTCATTCGTTTCATATCAATTTCTAAATTCCATTTCTCATATCTCAAAATCACTTTATTAATCTATAAATGTTAAAACGCTCCTCATAAATACACTTAATAGTCATATCATTCATAGTTCAAATTTTGCATATTTTATTAAAATATTTATTATAATTTTTATGCATATAATTATTATCATAATTAGTTGACATTGCGAGCGAATAAGCGTACGATTAGTTTATACCAAAGTAAAAGGATGATGATATTATGAACATTTCAATGGACGCAATCGTGTCAAATTCAGATATAATAAAGAACTACAAAACATGTAGAGACAAAGCAGAAAAACTAGGCAAAATTTTCGTAATGAAGTATAACCACCCAGATGCAGTCTTATTTTCTATTCAAGAATATGAGCGCTTCTCTTCATTCATAGAATATCTTGAGAACTATACAAATAACGATATTTCTAAAATTTTTGACTCTCTAGTAAAAGCAGAGCCACAAGACTAACCTATTCAACTTATTAAATGACTATTAAGGAAGGTGATGTATTTGAGCTAAAGAATTTTTAGGCAGCAATGTAAGATTTTACTGTTAGAACTTTATAGAATAACCGAAAGCTTCTTGTACCTTATAAGAAAACTACACTACCCGAAATTAAAAGTAACCTATTAAAGCATAATAGTTACTCTACCCACATTAATTCTAGTACAGCGTAGATTGTTGTTGCTACAAACAGCTCACATCCCCACCCTTCTACAAACATACATCCAATATATTAACAATAAAACTTAAGATAAGTGCAACTGAATAATGACTGTATTTAATAATTACTGTATCAAAATGTAAAACTGATTATTAATAGTAGGTCTCAGTATTCAATCCAATAAGAATCAAATGAATCAACACCAATATCAAAAAAGTCAATAATTAAATATTATAAGAAAGAGTGAACAATAATGAGAAATCCTAGCAAGAAAATATCTCTACTACTATTAATATCACTGTTAATTACATTTACAGCACCCATAGTAGGTGTTGCAAATGAAACTACAGTGAATCTAAGGTCAGCTGACAGTTTTGCAATATTAGCTGGTTCTGGAATAACAAATACCGGAACTACTGTCATTAACGGAGATGTTGGTGTGCATCCAACTCCAACTATCACTGGTTTTGAAACTGCAACTGTGAATGGAGAGATTCACATAGCCGATGCTATTGCAACAACAGCTAAAGCTGATTTACTAACTGCTTATAACGACGCTGTTAGTAGAACAGGTATAGTACTCGCCTCACCTGAACTTGGCGGAAGCACCTTAACTTCTGGAGTTTACAACTCTACGACATTAGCAATAACTGGAACTCTTGTACTTGATGGTCAAAATGATCC
>PWPR01000044.1 GCA_003557085.1 Clostridia bacterium
GCTTTAATTAGGTGGTTATGTAAAATCGCTATAAGACAATATATTGTCTTATAGCGATTTTACATAACCACCTAATTAAAGCTCAAACATCGTCCTGCTAAACTTCGTTAAAGATTCTGCCCCTGTTTCATTTATTAATATCATGTCTTCCACTCTAATATAACACTCACCTGGTAACCAAAGCTTTGGCTCAATACACATGACCATTCCAGGTACAAATACCTGATCTACATCTTTATTTATCCACGGATGCTCATGTACATTAATTCCTATTTGATGACCCATTGGAACATTTTCAGCATGTTTAAATAGATTTTCTGAAAAACCATGTCTACCTAATTCATCTAGCAGTATTTGCAGGTATGAGTTTATTTTATCTCCTGGCTTAATAGTCTCAATTACTTTTAGCTGTGCTGCCTGAAGAGCCTTATAAGCACTCTTGATCCTATCTGTTGCTTTCCCGAAATAAAAAGATCTACCAAAGTCTGAACAATAACCATTCATAACATACCCATAATCAAAAGCTATTGCTGTATTCTTTTCTAAGGGCCAGTGTTTCTTATATGCGCCTCTTTCATGAGAAGTTGGATGTTCAGTCTGTGTAAAAACTGCATTTGGGAAGAAAGCTATTTCGCTAGCTCCATGTTCTCTTCCTATTTCAGCTATTAAATCGCCAATTTCATACTGACTGATGCCTTCTTCAATTCCTTTTACTACTTCTCCCATCGCAAAGTCAGTAAGCTCAGCTAGCTTTTTTAAGACAGCTATTTCCTGTTCATCTTTAATAGTCCGTAAAGACTCGACATATTCTTCTCCCAAAACTATATCTATATCGGGATTAATTTCTTTCAAAACCCTCTCTAAATGAGCTTTTGAGGACAGTCCTACAGCTACCCTTTCTCCATCAATATGAGAGTGTAAATGTCTTTGAAATCTGTCAAAATAGCTTACCTTCTTCTCTACATCAGTTTTTTCAAAAGATTTAAT
The DNA here is from genome assembly GCA_003557085.1 of Clostridia bacterium. GTDB lineage: Bacteria > Bacillota > UBA994 > PWPR01 > PWPR01 > PWPR01. The sequence continues at coordinate 988 of PWPR01000044.1, forward strand.
TCTTTCTGGAGTAGCAATTAGAACAGGGTCATTGTCTACTGGCACATATAGGATAGCATCGCTTTTATTGTAAAAGAAGTCCTCAGGTTTTGCATTTACCCCACCAGTTTCTGCTGTCCTTTGAAAGTTAAACCCTAGATCATCAAGTAAGTAAAACATATTGCCACTTACTCCATATAAAGCTCCATCAACTTTTTCTTTTCTTAGTATTTCTTTTAATCTGCTAACTCTTTTCTTATGCATATTATATCCTTTCTTTAGTAACTACCTAATTGCATCTTTTGGGATGTCAATATCCTCTGGAGTTAAATAATATCTCATATCTTTTCTCTCAACAACCACTTTTGCCTTTGCAGATATTTCTCTATTTTCTTTAATCTTAGTCATAAGTTCTTTAGTAGGATTGATAGCAATTGGATTTCCAACTAATTGAAACATACTAAAGTCCCCAGCTGTATCTCCGTAGGCAAAAGATGAGTCCAAATCAATACCATATGTATCTACAAAATGATTAATTGCAATATGTTTACTCTTACTATCCCAATTTGGTAAAATCTCACCTGTGTAAATTTGATGTGCATTTACTAAATACCTCGAACCTATGTAATCATGAAAACCATGTTTATCTGCCATCTCTTTTACCAACTCAGCTGGTGCCCCTGAAACAGCAATTACTTTATGTCCACTGTCCAAGTGATACTTTATTCTATCTCTAGTATATATGTATACTCTATCTCCCTTTTGCTTAACCACCTTATTTGCAATAAACTCTATCTGTATTCTATGCAAGCCAGTTATCGCCTCTGTATAAATTTCAGCAATTTTTAGCAAGTAATCATCATAATTCCCAATTCTTCTATCCCAATTTATGTATTTATCTCTAACCTCATTATACCAACGTTCTTCTTCAATAATGTCAGATTTAATAAGTTTTTTAAACATTTCAGTTATTAAACCTTCTCTATACAAAGTCCCATCGATATCAAAAAATGCGCCAGTAACTTTCTTCAAACTCTTCACCCCTCCTACTTATCAAAGTTTAGCTTTTCGGATAGGACATCATTAACAAAGATATCTACTATTTTTGGATCAAACTGTGTTCCTTTACACTTAACTAACTCTTTTATAGCCTCGCAGGTAGTCATTGCCTTTTTGTAGGGTCTACCACTAGTCATAACGTCAAAAGAGTCAATAACAGAAATAATTCTTGAATATAATGGTATATTTTCTCCTTTAATACCAAAAGGATAACCTTTTCCATCCCATCTTTCATGATGATATAGTATATATTCAGCTATACTACTTAGTTCAGGTGAAGCTTTGGCTATTCTATAACCTATTTCAGGATGCTCTTTTACTTTTTCTGCTTCTTCTCCATCTAAAGGCCCATTTTTCACTAATATACTATCATCTACTCCTATCTTACCAATATCATGCAATTCAGCAGCAAAAGCTAACTCATTTAGCTGGAAATCCACTAGACCAAGTCTTTTACCAACTTCTTTGGAATACTTTGCCAATCTCGCCGAGTGTTCTTCTGTTTCATAACTTTTTTCATGTAGTGCTGCTTTGATTGATGATATTAGTGAAGATGCACTATGAACACTTCTCCCCTCAAAAAGCTTATCTTTATACATGCTGTCCTCAGCACTGCGCAACACCTTACTTAAATTATCTTCCATATCTTCTTTAGTATCGCAGCCTAGGGCAATATTTAAGTGAAAAATTTCACTTTTAGAAGAAAGCTTGTCTTCCTCACACTTATTTTTGATTAACTTTATAAAATCTTGTGCTTGATCCCTAGTAGTATTTGGCATGACTACACAATACTCATCGCCCCCGTATCTTATTGGAATGTAATGATCTTCACAAGCATCCATTATTATATCTGACATTCTCTTTAGGACTTCATCGCCTTTTTCATGACCAAGCATATCATTAATTAGTTTTAGTCCATTTAAATCTCCTATAACAATCGACAAGGGTAGATTCTTTGCTTTATCAATCTCTTTTTGATTTCTCTCAAAGTATGATCTATTATACAATCCTGTTAAAGCATCAAAATTGCTTAAATAAACAATCTCTTTCTCTCTATTCTTTATTTCTGTAATATCACTATAATTAATCAGTAATCCTTGAATATCTGGATCATCTATCATATTTAACATTGTATTTCTTGTGTAGATATAATTACCTGTTTTAGTTAATATTCTTGTCTCAAACTCTATTTTACTTCCTAATCCTTGCTGAATTATTTCTTGCATGTAATTTATTATCTTATCTTTCTCATCTGGATGTAAAAGGGTGAAATCTCCTCTCTCTTCTAGCTCTTCATTAGACCACCCTAAAACATTTTCTACATTATCACTTCTAAATATGAGGTTTAAATCTTTATCATATATTAATACAACATCTGTAGTATTACTAAGGATAGCTCTAAACCTTGCTTCACTCTTGGTAAGATTTACTTGAGCTTTTACCAGGTTAGTAATGTCTTGGATAACCCCAGTTACAATCTTAGCTCCATCTTCATAACTTATCTCGCCTCTTACTTGGAGGTGAATAATTTCATCTGTTTCACCTTTTTTTGCTCTTATTCTAAAGTCAATTTCTAATTCATCATTTTCTAGAACCTTTGCTAAGTTTTTTTTGAGTATGCTTCTATCGCTCACATAAGTCAGTTCTAATATTCTTTCCATTGTAACTAAGTAGTCGTCATAAGCTCCTAAAATAATCTTCGCTTCTTCAGATAACACCATCTCATCAGCTGATAAATTGTACTCCCAACTACCTATATCAGCAATAGCTTGCGATTGTTTTAGAGTTTTCAAGTTTTTCCTCAACTGTTCATGCATTTGCTTTTTTTCTGTGATATCACTAAATGATATTGCCAAGGTATTTCCCTTTAACTTTGTAACTGTAATATCAAGATATGCATTATAGGCAATTGAATAGAACTCTCGATTAACAGGCTCTCCCGTACTTAAAACATTTATGTAGTCATAAAACATAGATCCATCTCTATATATATCAATATCATATAACTCTGAAGCTCTTAATCCAACGATCTCAGATTCGTCTTTCTTAGTCATTTCTGAAAACTTAGGATTAACTTTCTTAAAAATATAGTCTATGAAATTTTCATTATCATCACAAATCATTTCTATCACTGCAAAAGCACTTAATGAAGCATTGAAAACCAGATCTAATTGCTCTCTTTCTTCTTTAATAAGTCTTTCTAATTCATCCTGCCTAGTTATATCGCTAAATATTATAGCTAATGTGTGTTCACTAGGCTTAAAAGAAGATGTGCTCAAAACTTTACCAAAAGCTTCTATTTTCACCCCAATATTACTTCTTGATGTTTGTGAGCTAACTGCTTTACATACATCTAATAACTCTTTCATACTCAAGCTAACATCATATCCATTGAGTGCAAAAAAAGTTGATGCCTTAAGACCGATTATTTCATTTGCCTTAACTCCAACAATATTCTCTCCTTCTCTATTAAAATCTAAGACTCTAAAATCTACAATATTTTCATTCTGATTATATATCTGCTCAAGTAGAACTAATCCTTCATTCATTGAGTTGAAGAGTTCCAAATACTTCTCTTGCTCTTCCTTGAGACTATCTTGGAGTTTCTTTCTCTCAGTGATGTCGATATACTCTGTTGCAAAAACATTATCCTCTTGACTATAGACAATTACTTCTAGATGTCTCTTCATCAGACTTGAGTATATGTCAAATCTTTGAGTTTCATTTTTTGCTACTGCATTATAATAAGCATTTAGCAAAACATCTGTTCCTACTGGGTTTTTTCTAATATTATCAGAAAATAGCTCTGATGCTTTTTTTCCTAATAATTCCTCGCGTCTTATGCCTACATATTCTAAGAACTTAGGATTTGCTTCAATATATCTAAAATCAATATTATTTTTATCACCCAATAACTCGCAAATAGCATAAGCATTATCAAGACTCACAAAAAGCTTTTCAAAAAACTCTTTTTCTTTTGCCAGCTGTGCCTCTAACTCTTTCTGCTTTGTAATATCTGTAGCTATAAATCCTGTTAAATCATCTGTCACCATAAAAACATAAGTCCTTAGATACTTTCCAATAGAAGGCACATAGCCCTCAAACACTTTTGATTCCTTTTTTTGTGTAACATAGTGATATGATTCTATCCAAAAGTCTTCATTGTCTGGGAATAATTTTCTATAAGTTTTTCCAATAATCTCTTCTCTGGTCTTACCTATTAGCTTTTCAAAAGCTGGATTTACCTCAACATATAAGTAATCATACGGCTCTCCGTTTTCATCATAGACTACTTCTCTTAATGTATAGCTATTTGTCATTTGATTATAAAGACTTTTATATTTCTCTTCACTCTTAAGCAACTTATCCCTAGCTTGAACTAGCTCAGTTACATCTCCAAAGGTCATAATAGCACCTGTAATTTGCCCTTTGGTTTTTAATAACTCGACTTGACCATCCACTAATCTAAAACTTTCTCCTTTAACTAATATATAATCTTCATGATGAAACCTAAAGCTTTCTTTTCTTTCAATGGCATCTCGTAAAGGGCATACTGATATGCTTTCTTTATTTGTAAAACTAAGCATTTCACACAGTACTTCATTGATTAGTTCAGATCTAGTAAGCCCTATTAATTCACACAGCTTACTGTTTACATCTAGTATTCTTCTATCTTTATCTACAATAACAAAGCAATCATTTACAGAGTTAATAATTTCATTAATACCGTAGTTCAATCTAAATCCCCCCAGTAAGCAAACTTGCTAAGTCTAAAACTCAAGCCACTCATACCTATACAAGTCTTTATATTCATGCTTTTTCTAATACCATATTTACTTTCCTCTATTAAAGTGTTATGGTTATGTATTGATTATCTCATACAATTGAATGTGATAAAACTACAATTGAATAATCTCTTGATTATAATTTCTTTAATTGCAATAACTGTGTTAATCCTTACATAATGTATTTTACTAGTCGAGAAAAGTGCAATTACCCAACTACCTGCTAGCAAGCTACTATATTCTTTACAATCTCTTCAACTATAAAATCGCTCCTAATTAATCATCACGTTTCTTTTCATTTCAACTAAGATTTACTAGCATAGATAATGTTTAATGCATATCCTTATATCTATTATTTATTAGTGATATAATACAAGCATAATAAAATCATAAGGAGAAGCATAATGAATTTTAACGACATAAAAGACTTAGCTCCTTTTGCAAAAGAAAACATTTACCTAGAGACCCCCGCAAGAGGATTAATTATTAATGAAACTCTATCTGCAAGTAAGAAAGCTCTTGATGGCTGGCAAAATTTTGAAGATGAAAGTAATAACAAAGTAGTAGAAGCAAGAGTTATTTCTAAAATATCAAAACTATTAAGGTCAAAGCAAGAAAACATAGTTTTGACTTCTTGTACTGCTCATAGCTTTAACATCATTGCCAACTCATACCCATTTTCACCAACTGATAATATTGTTATTGCTGACTGTGAGCATCCAAACAATTTTTACCCATGGGCACAGCTACTTGCTAAAGGTGTCGACGTAAGAGTTACTAAGAACCCTGATGGCTTTATTAATGTAGACAGATTGATAGAATCTACAGACATCAACACAAAAATAATCGCTGTTTCACTAATAACTTTCTATCCTGGCGCTTATTTAGAAATAGAGAAGCTGGCAGAATTTACAAAAGATAATGACATTTTCTTAATCGTTGATGCCGTTCAAGCTATTGGTTTTGTACCTGTTTATCCAAGCGAAATGGGCATAGATGCTTTATCTACTGCTGCATATAAAGGTTTAATGTCACCTCATGGCAATGGCTTTATGTACCTAAGTGATAAGTTAGCTAACAAACTAGCTACTACAGAGTTTAGAAATAGTAATGTCATTTATTCTAAAATGTACCAAAACTTAAACTTTGATCTTATTGATAGTATTAGCAGATTACAACCTTATCCTAATCACATAGCAGGGATGGCTTCAGTTGAAGCAGCTGTTGATATTATTAATGCTCTAACCCCTGAAAAAATTGCAGAATATTTGCTAGATTTATCTAGAAAACTAACTATTGGGCTAAACGATCTTGGATACGAAACAAAGTTAGCTGATACTAGTCCACTGCTTAGACAGATTGTATGTTTTGAGACTCCAGTAGCACAAGATTTAGCTGATTTTGCTAAAGAGAAAGGTCTTTATGTCAGTGCTAGAAGAGATGGAATTAGATTTGGTTTTCACATTTATAATGATGCAAATGATGTTGATAGAGCTTTATACATACTTAAGAGTTACAAAGAATCTAGTAATAACTAGTAAATATCTCTAGTCTCATTTAGTTGATTATAAGAAGTCAACTCTTTAGTACTAAACTTCAAATACTCTGAAAAAGCTGAGAAAGGAGTAGTTTTAACTACTCCTTCAGATCTAAGTTAAACATAGTTTGGCAGATGCTCTTTCCTGCTTTCGTTACAAATATATTTTCATATATCTGATGGACTACTTTAATGCTACTATTGTTTTCATGTAAATTGACTAAGAAATCTGCTTCTACTAAAATTTGGTAATCAACACCCACAATATTATCATATGTATGATGATGTCCCACTAAAAAAGCAACCCTTTCAATTACATTGTCTTCATACCCAATTTTCTCAAGCAAAGCTTTTGCATATGGAGGGCCAACCTCTTCTTGTAGTTTTCCACTTGATTCTCCAAATTTTTCAAGTGCTATTTTTATTCCAATATCATGCACTATAGCTGCTGCTTCCAGTACTTCCATATCAAAGTTTGAAATCTCCTCCATTTGACCAATCAGTCTGGCAAATTCATATACCTTGAGAAAATGCTGTATTCTTTTTGGGTCTCCACTATTAAACCTCATCATCTCAAGTATCAGCCTATATCTCTTATCCATTTAACGTTCTTCCTTTCCACTATTTTTATCATATATACTATCTAAAGCATCCTTCAAGAAAATTGACCCTTAATATTGCCATCTAGGTGAATAATTATATGCTTTTAACTTTAGTTATGATTATTATACTATATTTTAATGCATTCCCGTACTACCATACATTAGTATACTCTGATAGAATTAATGTATGTAAAAAGACTGAAAAATAGTCTTTAATCCTACTCTAGGGAGTGACTTTGCTATGGAATGGAAAGTTTATAAAATTATTAATTATGATCAAGATAAACTATGGGGAGAAGGATATGCTCAATTTGGATTTACTGATTTGCTTGGAAATAGATACTTTATTAACCATGATGATAATTGGATTGGCCAAATCGCAGAGAATGGAAGTGATTTTACCATAACAATGGGCCCAAAAGTAGTTTCAAAAAATTGGCCCCACTTGTATGTTGATCTCAAAGAGCCTAAATTCTTATGTGGTTGCCCCTATACACCTGTGTCAATTCTAGTAAGCTCTGATAATGCTGTTTATAGAATAAATCTTAAAAATAAGACTTCAGAAGCTATTATTACTAGTGAAAAACACAATATTAAGGATATTGGCAATTGTGTATATGATAAACTAGGAAATATTTGGGTAAATGAGATTAGGGGCTGTAAGATTTGGCAGTTTGACTATAACGGTTCTCTGAAACAAGTTCTAGGTGATGGCATACCTGGATTTCAAAAACAACCTGCCTCATTTAAAGAAGTCCGCTTTAATTGGATTTATGATTTAAGAGCTGGAACTGATGGTAATATTTATGTACTTGACAGCAAAAACTTCTGCGTAAGAATGATAGAAATCAATAGTAATACTGTTAAATTAATAGCTGGAACAGGAGAAGCAGGATATTCTGGAGATGGCGGAGATTCTCTAGAAGCTACATTTGGGTCTAACTCAAAAGCAAAGTTTGATGGGCCATGGTCTCTATCTCTTGATGAAAATGATAATATATATATTGGCGACACTCAAAATCACGTAATAAGAATGGTAGAAAGAAGTACTAACACCATTAAGACAATAGCTGGGAAAAAAGATGTTTTAAAAAAAGTGAGAAATAACATTAATGAAACTAATCCTATGAAGCTCAATCTGCCATTAATATGCGGACTGGATTATGTAGATGGAAAGCTTTACATTCCAGAATGGGATGGTGACTTGATCATTTTAGACAAGAACTAATTAATGTATCCGTTAAATATAAACTTATAAAAATGAGTAAGCACTTTTAGTAAGGAAAGGTATATTACTTATCTAATATAATTATTGCACATTAGCAAAGTTTTTAATTTCAATTAAAGGAGTTTTTGAGTTGTTAATTGAAAGAATCATTCGAGGACTTAGTTACCTATTATTAAATTGGAGGTTTATTATGAGGAGATACAAAGTTATAGCAATCTTAGTTTTGCTTGTCTTATCTTTTAGTGCATGCTGGCAAGAGGAAACATTAGTAGAAGAACCCCCTTTAGAAGAACCTATCTTAGAAGAAGCTGTTCAAGATGAGGACACTGAAATCAATGAAGATAGCCTAAGCTTATTTGAAGAAATAATCCCCTTTGATAGAATAGGATATAATGGAAACACTACAGGAAACTCAAGGAATCATGGATATGTTGGTTATGATAGAGATGGAAAACATCTTTTGAGTATAGGAAGCTCCATCTATTCCTTTGACCCCAAAACTGAAGAACTAACTTTAATTGTAAGTTTAAGTGATGGCAGACCTTCATATCTTAATGTCTTAGGAGGTGACATACTTTTTATAAATAGCGAGGAAGGCAAGTTGTACAAATTTAAATCTGAAGATAAGCAACTAGAACTATTAGATGAACGAAGTGTTGATTTTTTAGCAACAATGTCAGGTCACATAGTTTACACTGCCCAAGTAGAATTTCTATCAGGTGAGTTTAGAAAAGAACTTGTAAGTTTCAACCCTAATAACGAGCGTTATATTACCTTAATGACCTCAAGCTTTAATGAGATTAATGTTCATGGAGCAAGGGTATATTCTGCTGGTTATCCAAACATAAGAGTATTTAGCGATGTAGGACCAGGTGGAAGAACCGGCCACTTTGTAGATGATTTTGACGAGTTTAAGGAACTCCTAGTTTTTATAGACGATATAAGAAGCTATTCATTCGCTATTGTAGGATTAGAAGCTGATACCTCTATTTTGTTCAGATATAAAGACGGTGAACTTACTGAGTTAGTGAGTGGAGAAGATGTTGGTGGTTCTATTAGAAATATAAACTATGCTGGGGATTACTTATACTTTGTAGCAGGTTCAAGCGGCTCTAATAGACTAATGAAGTTAAATCATATTACCTTAGAACTATCAAAAATCGCTTCTCTTCCTAGTGCAGTAGCAAACTTATTTTTAGTAAATAATTGGGTCTATTACACGGATAATCAAGGGAATATGTATCAACTAAAACCATCAGAAGATCAAGCAAAGAAGATTACTCCTTAGATATGTCTATCTGAATATTTCATCTCTTCTACTTAAAGCAAACTGTTTACCGTATATATATTAGCTTGACAATTGATTTATCACATATGTATGTATAAATAAACTTTTTATAAGAGCAAAAAGATAACTTGTTTAAGAATAACCCAAAGTAATAATTACTTGAGCAATCTAATATGATTGCTCATTATTTTTAGTTAATAGCCTTTTAACAAAGCCTAGAAGTGGAATGTCTATCTTATTATTTTAATTAGAGACTAAAAACGCTATTAAAATATTGACTTTCTGAAGTATGTAGCTTAGTATTGATACAATACTTTACCTAAATAAAGCAGTTGTTGGTATAAACGTCTATGAATTTGATATCTAATGATTGATTTTACATTGGCAAAAATCTATATACGTGATAATTGCTATAGTTAACTAGAAAAACATATAATTAATTACAAATAAACTAAGAAAACAACTTTGAAATATAGGAGGGATTAAATTGTATAATTTGAGAGTGGTAGTGGATAGAGTTGAAGGTTTTTGTGATACTCCTATGAAAGTAGGGGACTATTTTGAGGTAGTAGGTAATAAACTTATAATCCCCGAAAATAAAACAATCTGCATATGGGCGCTACAAAGTATGATGCCTTTCTTCCCAGCAAAGCAAAGGGCAAAGGCTAGTGTCACCAGTAATGATTGGCTTCCTAAAACAGAGTATTTCTCATGCCCAGACCCAAATGGCAAGGTTATATTCAAAATTGAGTTAGTAGATCCTAAGACCAAAGAAGTAATTAGACAAAATCAGAAAATAAAGAGGTTATTAATTGATGAATCAATTTGCACTGGTTGTAGATGTTGTGAACTAGAATGTTCTTTTAGTCATTTTGACTTATTTTCAGACCAATTTTCAAGAATTAAAGTAAAAAAAGATGAGCTCAATGGATTAGACAGCCCAAATGTTTGCAGGCAATGTGGAGTTGCAATGTGCATAGTAAATTGCCCATTTGATGCGCTATCTAAAGATGCTCTTACA
>PWPR01000215.1 GCA_003557085.1 Clostridia bacterium
AATCTTGGAGTCGGTTTATTATACAGGGTCAAGCCTGTATAAATCACAATTCATATGATGAGCTTAGTAAAATTGAGAGCACTACTTTGGTTATAGGCGGAGATAGTGATTTAGTTGTTGGTAAAAACACTAGTGAAGAAATGGCACAACAAATAGCAAAATGTTCTTTAATTATTTATGAGAATTTAGGTCATGGAGCTTTTGATGAGGCAAAAGATTTTAACACCAAGGTATTAGATTTTCTTAAGTAAGATTAACTATAAATTAGTTAAGACTTGTTGCATACTTATCTTAATGGATCTTTTTATTGAAGTATAAGTCTATATTACTTGACATTAGTCTTTTTTTGATATAAATGTTGATCAATTTTAAATGATTTGAGTTGTTTAGATATTGATTGGCTCGACAATTGTACTAATTGATATTGGATTGTCTTCTTTAAATAATATAATAGAGTCTTTTATAATTGAGTTAACAATACTAATACCCTATCAAGGCACAAGCTTTAAATCTATACAAATAACTTTTGTAACTGCCAGTTTTCTTTAGCTAAATTTCATTTTTTTGGCCAAAAATCAATGCTAGACATAAATTAAAAGTCAAGGACCTACAAACGCATTCTTTTTAAATTAATGGGAGTACATTAAATAGAAACGTATTTTTTATGTAAGAGTATTGACAAGAACTTATTTAAATAATAATATATGAATGAATTGAAAATTATTCATTCATATATTATTTTGGAGGAGACTATGAATACTACTAAACAAGAAATTTTTAATGTAGCTAAAGAATTATTTATAGAAAAAGGATTTAAAAAGACGAGTGTATCGGAAATAACAAATCAAGTAGAAATAGCAGTTGGGACTTTTTATAATTTTTATAACTCTAAAGAAGAAGTATTTATGGATATTTTTTTACAAGAAGATCAAAACATGAAAAGAAGAATTATGGAATCAATTGATTTGGATAAAGAAATTTCAGATGTAATGATTGAGTTAATACCTCGACTTTTAAATAGTATGAAAGAGAATCCTATTTTAGTTGAGTGGTATAAAAAAGAGAATTTTAAAACTATAATAAGCAAAGTGGGAGAACCATATGTTGAGAATAGCACTGTAGAAGATTCCTTTTACCCTTTTTTGCTAGATGCTGTAGGTAAATGGCAAAGTGAGGGAGAGCTTGATGCGAGTATTGATAAAGAGTACATATTAACCTTATTTAATTCGGTTGCCTTTATTGATATTCATAGGGACGAAATTGGAGAAGAATACTTTCCTACGATACTTGAAGACTTAATTCGTTTTATAGTAAAAGGGCTTAAGCCATAAGCTCTTTTACAGAGTTAAAATGAATGAATAAATAAATATTCATTCAAGGACTTGATATTAGGAGGATAATTTAATGATAAGAACTGATGATAAAGAAGCTAAGAAAAATGATTGTGGGGTAAGATATAGTTTTTTAAATAAACCTTTAAAAAGACTAGTTGCTAGGAATCTTATTCCTTCTGTAGCTTCAATGGTTATGATGGGTGTATATGGAATTGTAGACGGCATTCTAATTGGTAGAAGGTTAGGTCCTGGCCCTATGGCTTCTATTAATTTATTGTTTCCGATTTTGGCACTTACTATAGGCTTAGCAACTATGGTTGGAGTGGGAGGAAACTCAAAGATTGCTGTTCTTTTAGGAAAAAATGAAACATCTAAGGCAAGTGGTGTTTTCAGTGTAGTATTATCTCTAGGTATAATTATAGGGCTAATCACAAGTATAATTGTTCATTTAGGATTTACTCAGATACTGTCTTCACTTGGAAATAATCAAGAACTTGGATCATATGCGGGAGAGTATCTAAAATTATACAATATATTTTTTGTACCAGTCATCCTATTTTTTGTTATGGAAAGGTCAGTTAGGAATGATGGAAGACCTAATTTTGCCACTGGGGTAATGATTTTTACTTCTATATTAAACATAGTATTAGATTATATATTTCTTTTTCCGCTTAATTTAGGTATCGGAGGAGCAGCGCTGGCAACAGGCTTATCCCAAACATTAGGAGCATGTTTTTTCGTAAGCTACTTTGTTTATAAAACATTAAAAAAGAGAAATGGTTTAATAATAGGTTCACCAAAAGGCTGTTGGCATGAAGTTTTAGGTATAGCTACTAACGGATCATCGGAGTTATTTAGTGGTCTTGCAGTTGGAGTTACAACTCTTTTTTATAACAGACAAATTTTAGATTTTTCGGGCCCAACAGGTCTTGCTGCTTTTGTAGTAGTTCAATATTTTTTAGTTCTTGTTTCTGAAATTTTATCTGGAATGGCTACTGGAGCACAGCCAATATTTAGTTACAATTATGGAAGTGGTAATACTGATAGAGTACAAGAAGCTTTAAAGCTTGTTATGAGAGTAGGCATAGCTGTTAGCATGATATTCTTTATTGTCATTAGATGGCAAGCACAAGGGTTGGTTGAAGTCTTTTATCCAAATGATCCTGAAGCAATTTTGTTAGCTGTTGAAATAGCAGGATATATCAGCTGGTCGTTTCTTTTCATGGCAATAGGAATTCTAGGCTCAGCTTATTTTACTGCACTAGAGCAAGCAGCTAAGTCTTTGATTGTATCTATACTTCGCGGCCTAGTTTTAATAATTTTTGGCTTATCAGTTTTCCCAATTATTTTGGGGAGCAGCGGTATTTGGCTGACTCCAGTTTTTGCTGAGGGGATTACTGGAATGTTGGTATTGATACTTGTATGGAAAAAGCCAGCTAAAAGTGTTCAATTGATTGCAAATAGAGGAGCTAATTTCAGTAAAGTTTAGTAAAATAATATAATCATAGTAAAAAGAAAGTAATATGTTAAAGAATAATTTAAAATAGTATAGTAAACGCAATTAATTTCAAAAAAATCAGTAAAACCAAGTACTACATATAGATCTGTGCAGGCTAAAAGAAAGGGTTAAATAAACGATGATATATCCAATGAAAATGATTTTTGGTTGGGAAGATGATGGTGGGATAGGAGATTTATTAGTTCAGCATATAATAGATGGGAAAAAAAGCGCAACGTGCGGCTTCAAAGTAGAATATACAAAACAGGAATTAGAGGATCTAAAAGAAGTAAAAGGAAACATAGTCACTGTAGAAAATTATAGAGGAGAGCCGAAGTGTAATATAAGAATAGTTGATGTTTTTGAAACTACATTTGGAAATCCTGATATAAGATTAATAAAAGGCGAAGGGTATGGAGAAAATATAGAAGAATTTCAAAAAGACCATCGCCATGCTTGGGCACAAACAATAAAGAATAAACAATTAAATAATGATACTGTACTAATTGTTGAGTTATTTGAGTTAGTTGAAGTGATAGATTAAGTTTTATAAAAACTCATATTAACAAAGAATATATAATAACCAATAAGTTAATCCAATATTTGCACAATCATTTTGTAGAATTAAATAAAAACCATTTGACTAATTGGAGTAATAATCAAAAAAGGAGAACTAAAATTGAGAAGAATAGTTATAATTGGTGGTGGAGTTGCTGGACTAAGCGCAGGGATTTTTGCGCAAAAAAATGGTTTTGAGAGTATTATTTTAGAAAAACATCATACATTAGGAGGAGAGTGCACAGGTTGGGATCGTCAAGGATATCATATAGATGGCTGTATTCATTGGTTAGTAGGCACAAAAGAAGGAACCCCCCTTCGAGAGCTTTGGAATACAGTGGGCGCTCTTGAAGGTATAGATATTTATCAGCCTGATAGTTTTATGGCTGTTGAACACAATGACGAAGTGGTGCATTTTTATAGAGACATAAATAGGTTAAAGTCAAGTTGGTTAGAAATTTCACCTGAAGACAAAGACATAATAATAGAGTTTTGTGAAGATATTAAATCATTACAATCTTTTAATATGCCAACAGGAAAACCTATGGATATGATGAACATAATAGAGAAAATTAAGTATTTGCTTTCTATGAAAGATGTAGGAATGATTATGAAAAAGTACGATAAAGTTACCTTTAGCGAATTTGCTAGTAGATTTAAGCACCCTGCTCTTAAAATGGCAATACAGTCTTTTATGCCAGAAGGTGAATACAGTGTGTCATCAATAATATTTGCTCTTGGAACTTTTACTGGAGATCAGTCCTCCATCCCTATAGGGGGTTCCAAAGCAATGGCTCAAAGAATGGTAGAAGAATATAACACTTTAGGAGGAGTTGTAAGAGCTTCTTCTGAAGTGGTAGATATAGATATTATTAATGGTGAGGTGAAAAGTGTCAGGTGCGTTAATGGACACCTTTATGAGGGGGACTATTTTATAGCAGCTTGTGATGCAAATGCATTTTATGAAAAATTACTAAAAGGCAAATACCAAGATCCCGAGTTCCAAAAAAGATTCAATGACCCTATACTATATCCCTTAGCCTCAAACATTTATGTTGGTATTGGATATGAAGGCACAATGGAAAACATACCTCGTACCCTCAAGTTCCCTGTTAAATCACTAAATATTCTACAAGGGGATAAGCCAATAGAGCATTTACAGATGACTCACTATGCATATGAAGCTGAGTTTGCACCTAAAGGACATACTGTAATAACTTTTGCAATAAATCAGTTTCAAGAAGAATTGGAGAAATGGAAAAGTTTAGATAGTGACAAAGCAGCTTATAGGGCAGAGAAAGAGCGAATAGGTCAGGAAGTTATTAGAGCTATGGGAGAAAGATTTCCTGAGATGATAGGGAAACTAAAGCTTTTAGATGTAGCTAGTCCTCAAACTTATGAGCACTACTGTAATGCATACCGTGGTGCATTTATGGGGTTTTGGCCTACAATTGAAGGGAAGCAATTACAACATAGCGGCAATATTAAAGGTCTTAATAATCTGGTTTTAAGTGGACAGTGGCTTCAGCCTCCAGGCGGACTGCCTATAGCAGTTATTACAGGAAAAGATACGATTATGAGGTTATGTAAAAAATTAAAAAAACCATTTATTGGTGCCTAAGCTCTACAATATAATATAAAGTATAAATATGATGACTAAGATAGTGAGATATTAAGGGAGAAATTAACTATGAACGAAATTTTAGTTGTGTATAGGTCAAAAAAAGGGTTTACAAAGAAATATGTGAAATGGATTAGTGAATCAATTAAATCTCAGGTAGTGTCATTAGACCACGTTGATAATATTGAAGTAGCTAATTACAATATTATAGTATATGGTGCTGGAGTTCATGCTGGAAAAATACATGGGCTAAATGAATTTAAGAAAAGAGTAAAAAGTTTAGAAAGCAATAAGATTATTATTTTTGCAACTGGTGGAGCTCCATTAGAAGAAGATATTATTGCAACTTTACGTTCTAATAACCCTCTATTGATAAACAAATCTTCTGATAGTATATTTTACTTTCAAAGTGGGATAAATTATGAAAGAATGGGAAAAGTAGACAAAGCTCTAATGAAGACGTATGGTCGAATATTGTCATTAAAAGGTAACAAGTCAGTAGCAGAGAAGGAGACAAGCAAAGCTTTGCTAGAGTCATATGATTATTCTTGTAAAGAGAGTATAGAACCGTTAATTGATTATTTAAATCAATTACTAATAAAAAATTAACTCTGTAGTAAAGTATTCTTTTAATGCAGCCATCCTAAGGAAAAGGCATGCCAAATTTACAATAATCAGCTTGGTGTAAAAGTAAAGCATGTGCAAATTTGAAGTAGAAAAAGAGTCCATGAAACTTATTAATAGGTTTCTAGTTAATATAATTTACACTAGTAATTGTGTAAGTAGCTAATAGTTAAATATGTTACAACTATTAATGAATATTTAAGCAAGTAATATATATTTTAGAAATAATGCAGAATTATCAGGATATAATTGTAAGTAACTCTGTTTAATCGCCAAAATTCAAAAAATAGTATGTTAATATTAAGAATTATTTATGTATCAATTTTTTAGGGAGGAGAAATAGTGAGATATATCAATGGAAGACGAGTGAAGACAGAACCAGAATTGACAAGTCCTAAGAAGAAAGTATACCGTAATAAAAAGCCTAATAAGTTCTATAGAAATATCGCAGGAACTATAGTCATGCTTTTAAGTGGCATAAGTTTTTTTGTATTAACTAGTATGGGCGTAACGGTATGGCTG
Source organism: Clostridia bacterium (assembly GCA_003557085.1). Classification (GTDB taxonomy): domain Bacteria; phylum Bacillota; class UBA994; order PWPR01; family PWPR01; genus PWPR01. The sequence goes on from PWPR01000215.1 coordinate 6,158, forward strand.
ATTCTATTTTCTTTAGCATGTATCGTAGCTTTGGTAACAATTATATTTGATAATGTACTAAAATATGATATAGGTTTTAGTGAAGGTGAAAAGCCTCCTGAAGATGATCCTACTAGAGAGGCAAGAGAAGCGGTTCTTTATAGTATGATGAAAGATCGTGATAGTTAAATGTGCAGTATATTTCTTTATTAATATAATTTAGGTTAGAGGAGAGAAATAAGAGAGATATAAGATATTGTATTGACCTAATATGAAAAAGTTATGGATAGCATTATTTTTAAGGGGGATTTAATGAATGACAACATTATTTGAACATGGGATATTAAGAAGCTTAACTGTGAAAAATCGTATTGTAATGGCACCAATGTGTATGTATAGTTCTGATGACGAAGGAATGGTCAAAGACTTTCATTTAATCCACTATGGAGCTCGGGCTATAGGAGGAGTTGGGCTGATTTTACTTGAGTCTACAGCAGTGGAAAAAAGAGGAAGGATTTCTGCAAACGATTTAGGAATATGGACTGATGATCACATAGGACCACTGAAGAAGCTTGTAGATCTAATCCACAAGTTTGGAGGGAAAGTAGGAGTACAGCTTGGTCATGCAGGAAGAAAGTGTGGAGTAGACTCAGAAGAAGCAATCTGTCCTAGTAAGATAGCTTTTAGTGAAAAATATCAGATTCCCACCGAAATGAGTAAAGAAGACATAAAGGAAACAGTAAAAGCATTTTCACAAGCAGCAAGGCGAGCTAATATGGCAGGTTTTGATACCATTGAAATTCATGGTGCACATGGTTATCTAATTAATCAGTTTCTGTCACCACTAACAAATCATAGAGAAGATGAGTATGGAGGAAGTATTGAGAATCGCAGTAATTTTCTTAAAGAAGTTATAAGAGGGATTAGACTTAACTGGCCAAAAGAGAAGCCAGTGATACTTCGCATCTCTGCTGAAGAGTACGAAAAGGGTGGTAACAAGTGCGAAGACCTAGGGAAGATTATAAATCTTGTTAAAAAGTATGGAATAGACTTAATAAATGTCAGTTCCGGTGGTGCAGTGATGACAAAGATAAATACTTATCCTGGTTATCAGCTTAAGTTTGCTGAAAAAATTAAGGACTATACCGGGTTACCAGTAATAGCTGGAGGTTTAGTAACTACTGCTGAAATGGCAGAAAAAGCATTGCAAAATGAAAGAGCAGATTATATCTACTTAGGAAGAGAGTTGCTTAGAAACCCTAATTGGCCATTTTATGCAGCAAAAGCATTGGGGTATGAAATAAAAATTGCTGAGCAATATGAGAGAGCCTATCAGTAAGAGGAAGTCTAGAGATATTTAAAATTTTAAGAGATAACATGTTATTTCATTCTTCAACAACCAATTTACTATCTTTTATTTGCAGTACTTTTAGGACAAAACAGATGAAGATAGTGTTCTATAATTCTCAGACTTTATTCCTCAGTTTGTATTTTTTGTGCAACGTCATTATTTTCATTACATTCTCAAGCAAAGAATGATCTACATAGTATAATGAATTATAGGTTAAATTCATAGATTAGATAAGTAATAAATAGCTGTGAAAGGACGATAGAATGATAAACATCCTAGTAAATATTATATTGATAATGATATCAATAGCAGTAATTATAGTTCTTTTTCTAATAATGAATCATCATAGGAAGTTGAAAAAAGAAGCAGAAGATTATCCTCCAATAGGAAAGCTTGTAGAGCTAACTGATAAAAAAATACATATGTATTATGAAGGCGAAGGAGAATTGACCCTAGTTTTTATGGCTGGGCACGGTACAAGTAGTCCAGCAATAGATTTTAAACCTCTTTGGAGTAAAATGGCAAAAGACTATAAGATAGTGGTTGTCGAAAGACCAGGATATGGATGGAGTGAAACATCAAATAGCCCTAAGGATTTAGACAGTATGCTCAAACAAACAAGGGAAACCCTGAAACTTTCTGGGCTGAAAGCACCTTATGTACTCTTTCCACATTCTATGTCAGGTTTAGAAGCAATATATTGGGCTCAAAAATATCCTCATGAGATTAAGGGAGTAATTGGTCTAGACCCGTGTATACCTAAGACAATAGAGCTACTTCCTAATTTTCACAAGGTGCAGCTAGTGATCATGTATTGTCTAGCAAGAATTGGTTTGCACAGATTTATACCAGAGTCTGAGATAGGTGAAAAGTTGCCTTTAATGATGTCTAATAAGTTAACAAAACATGATAAGTTGCAATACATAGCAGTATTTTATAAGAGTGCTTTTACAAAGGACATGTTAATGGAGGTCGATTTTCTTAAGAAAAACGCAGATTTAGTTTCTAGAGGAGAAATACCTTCTAATATTCCAATGTATTTTTTTATTTCTAATAATCAAGAAAATAGTGTCATTGGCTGGGGAGAAACTTTAATTGAGTTTCTATCAAAGATAAGCATTGGCAAGTACATGAAACTTGATACCAGTCATTATGTTCATTATCAAGAATCTGATCTTATTGCAGCAGAAGCTAAGGCATTTATAGAAGATATTAATAAGTAGTATTGAGCACATAATGGAATATTTCATATAAAATAGGCAAATGAAATAAGAGTGTGAAACAAATATCACTTAAGGATTGTTCGATTTGTTCAATTAAGATAGGAGGAAGTATTTATGCAATATGTAGGACTTTTAGCACCAATTGCTTTTGTTTTTGCTTTGTCAGCTATCGCACAAGTAAGTTCACTTCGAAAAGAAGTACAAGAATTAAAAGAAGAGTTACAGGCTAATGAAAAAAATAGATAAGGAAAAGTTGCATATTGTTTTATCAAAGTTACTTAGAGATGAGATTGATTCAGTTGAATACGAAGTTAAAAAGTTGCAAGGTGGTACTGTAGGTGAAGTATATCTTATTACTGGTATTGCCCAAACACTTGATAACAGCAAGCTACCATACGAAGTTGTATTGAAAACACAAGAGAAATGGGAAAGACATGATGACTCTAAATCTTGGCGAAGAGAATATGATCTTTACAGATCCAAGCTGGATAGAAGTTTCACAGACTCATTCCGATGGCCTAAATGTTATCATTTAGAAATGAATGATTTACAAAATGAGGTTCATATTTGGATGGAGTATATAGATGGATTAACAGGTTTACAATTGACAGAAGATATGTATGAGTTTGCAGCTTATCAGTTAGGAAAGTTTCAAGGAAGAATCTATGTTGAAGAGACTGATGTTTTTGATGCAGACTCTAATCTCAGTGATATTGATTTCTTAGAGAAATATTATCGGCAGTATAAATAACAGGACATTTTATATAAGTATATACGTTCTGAGAGTAAAGATATTCCCCAGCACTTATGCGATATGTTAATAACTATTGATGATAAGTCAGACATGATAATAAATAACATTAAAAAGCTACCTAAGGTCTTTTGCCATCGTGACTTCTGGGTGGCCAATGTTTTTTTCCAAGAAGAAGAGATCATAGTTATAGACTGGGACACAGCTGGTTGGGGGTATATGGGGGAAGACATTGCAAGCCTGATTGCAGATGAATCAGCATTAGACATCTTGGTTTCAAACTATTATAGATGCTTGGCTGGTTATGTTAAAGGCTTTTCAGAGTATGTAGATGTCTCCCAGATAAAAGACTTTTATGTATGGGAGCGTATTATATTGTTGTTTGGATATCGGATTGTTGAATGGTATCTTAAGGCGGAGTCTTTTGATGAGAAAGAACATCAAATTGAAACTTTGCAAAAAATATATGAAATTAAGTCATCTTAGAAAGCTTATGCTTTAATTCTAACTAACAAGGGACTTTAATTGATTTTGTATTCAATAATCTAACCAAAGCTTAAAGATCAAGAGTGAAAAATATTCTTGCATGAAATATTGTAAATTAGACTAATTTCAAAGAGTTAAAAATACCAAAAAGTATGTATTTCTTGAAGTATTTGAAGCATAATTAAATATGAAAGTGGGAATGAATAATGTCTACAATTTACAAGACTAGAGATGGTGAGAAAAAAATAAGAGATTTATACGATAAACATGTTAATAGTTTAGGCAGTAACCATGAAAGCATTTATGTAAATACAAGGTTTGGGAGTACACACATTATAAAATTGGGAGAACCTAATGCGAAACCACTTTTATTGTTACATGGAGGAAATAGTACAGCAGCGTACTCTTTGAAGTAAAACCTACATTTATTAAAAGACTATTTAGTTTATGCTCCTGATACTATTGGACATCCTGGAAAGAGTGAGCAAAGGGTACTCTCTTCAGATTCTTTTTAATATGGCCAATGGGTATCAGATGTTGTTGAAGCTTTAGGATTTGAAAAAACTATATGTATGGGGGAATCTTTTGGAGGAGGTATTGTAGTAAAGCTAATGTGTGTTTCACCAGAGAAAATATCTAAATCAATTTTACTAATGCCTGCAGGCATATATAATTCTTCTAAATCTAAATTAATTCTCAGCATGGGGTTTCCTATGATGATGTACTTATTAGCAAAAAAAGAATCTTGGTTTAATAGAACATTTTCACCAATGGCAACAGAAGGAGAAACAATTGATGCTGAAACTCTAGAGATGTTTCGTCTTACATTTCATCATGTGAAAATTAATCCTAATATGCCAAGCAATGTAAGTAAGAAAAGCTTGGTTGACTATAAAGCTCCTACTTTGCTTTTAGCAGGCGAAAACGATGTTTTATTTCCTGGCAGAAAATTGATAGCTAGATCTAGAGAAATAATGTAAAATGTAGAACCACATCTTTTAAATAATTGTGGTCACCTTTATTTCTCTAACGAGAGTAGAAAGAGAGAAATCAAAGATTTAATTAGTAACTTTTTATTGAATTAATAAGAGAGCTTCCATGGAATATCAAGTGATTATTAATTTTTAAATATATGTAGTGAAATTATCGAATTTTTAGTAAAATTGCTCGATGTAATATTGTAAGAAGAGGTAAAAATACAGTAAGCAAAATTACACTGTAAACCGAACTTCATTGCAGTTTGAACTTTATTTTACAAGGTGAAATAAAAAGAGCTAGACATTTAAGGAGGTTTTGATATTGAAACTTTGTAAGCTAAAAGAGAAATGGTTAGAAGAAGAAAAAAAAGCATTTGAAGGATGGGATTTTTCCTATCTTAAAGGACGTTGGTCTGAAGAGCAGTTGCCCTGGGCTTATGAAGATATAGTACTTAACTACTTAAGAAGCAACTATAAGATTCTTGACATGGGTACTGGTGGCGGTGAATTTTTACTATCATTAAATCACCCT
>PWPR01000217.1 GCA_003557085.1 Clostridia bacterium
AATTTTTCCTTTTGCGATACCAGCTAAAATACTTGAGTAACTTGGACATTTATCTGTTAATAATTTGTTTATCATTCATTGCCTCACTTTTGGGTTTTCTTCTTTTAAATATCTATATAGTACTTCCCGTCTTTCTCTAAAATTTGATATGTCTTCAAATCCTTAGACAGTCCTAGGATTTTAGTTATATTACTAAGTATTTTTGGCCATTCGCCAACCCAGCTTACTACAGTTCCATCTACTATGCTAAACTCAGAGCCATGGCATGGGCATGTTATTACTAAATCCCTTAACTCTCCTTTAGCTAAGCTGCATCCTAAATGAGTACATTTAGCTGATATCGCATACATATCTCCGTCAACCTTTGCAACTACCAGTTTCTTACTACCAGCCTCTACTTCTAATAGCACACCTTCATTTAATTGGCTAAGCTCCTTGATTTCGTAAGTCATTTTTCTCACCTCTTTATTAATTTAACTACCTGCAAGAATTAGTTTCCACAATAAGTAATGTAACTATCTTGAAATCCTTTAGGCACTTTCATATATTTATCATAAGACTTATCGTAACTAAATGGGTTTTTGATTTTGCTCAACAAATCATTATATAGACTCATATCATTATTACTGGTTGCTTTTTGTAATGCTTTTTCTATCCAAAAATTCCTTGGTATAATAGCTGGATTATGTTCTATCATGAGGCCTTTAACTTCTTCTGCTCTTTCAGTAGCAACACGAAGCAACCATCTTTCATACCAACTCAAAAGTTTTTCAGATTTATTTATGTACTCCTTATCTTCAATCGATAAAGCATAAAAAGTATTTGTGAAATCTAACTTATCTCCTGCCATCAAGTTTATCAAGTCATCAAGTAGGTTTTTATCATCTTTATTACTAGATGCTATGCCTAACTTTTTGCCTAAGCTTCTATAATAATATAGTTCATAGATACTTTCGCACCTAGAGAGAACATCACTTGCTTGTTGTGCTGCTACATTTAAGTTTTCATTTATTAAAGGCAGTAAACTTTCAGCAAATCTTGCCAAGTTCCACTTAATAATTTTTGGCTGATTCTCATAAGAATACCTTCCATGTCGATCAATAGAGCTAAATGTTTTGCTTGGTTCATACTCATCCAAAAAAGCGCAGGGACCATAATCAATCGTTTCACAGGCGATACTCATATTATCTGTGTTCATGACTCCATGAACAAAACCCACTAATTGCCAAGACACTACCAGCTTGATTTGCCTTTTCATTACTGTTTCTAACAAAGATACGTATTTGTTCTCTTCGTTTATAAGATTTGGATAAAGTCTCTTTATTACATAGTCTGCAAACTCTCTATACTTAGCTATTTCTACAGCAGATCTGCCAAACTGAAATGTACCAAACCTAACATGGCTTTTAGCAACTCGTACAAGGATTGCACCCTCTCGTAAATCTTCTCTGAGAACTTGCTCTCCTGTTTTTATAACAGCTAAACTCCTAGTAGTAGGTATACCTAAACTATGCATAGCTTCACTGATCATATATTCTCTTAGCATTGCACTCAAATCTGCTTTACCGTCTCCTCCTCTAGAATAGATTGTTTTTCCAGCTCCTTTTAGCTGAATATCATAAAGGTCCTCTTCTGGTGTTACCTGTTCGCCAATTATTATAGCCCTACCATCCCCAAGCATTGTTAAATATCCAAATTGATGACCAGCATATGCTTGAGCATAAGCTTTAGCTCTTAATTTATTAGAACCTGAGAGCACCTTAAGTCCATCTTCTAACCTAATCTCTTCGTAGTTAATACCTAAAAATTTAACAAGTTCTTTGTTTAAGCAAATATACTCAGGGTTTGGTGCTTTGGCAGGGTAAACTTCAGAGTAAAATCGACTATCAGTTTCTAGATAACTACTTTTTAACTTGAGACCCAGTTTTCTTGCTAAGCTATTATCTTTCATAAACCTCTTCCTTTGATTTGTTTTTCTATTTAATTAACTGTTATAAGTAATCACGCGCCTTATAACTTATAAAAGCTTGCTAATTTTTTATTCTATTAGCATTACTTTATTTCACTAAAAGGATTTTTGCAAGGCAATTTGTCCTTCTTAGCAAAAAACTTGTATTTAGGTAACAAAACCCGTCTCATCATTTACTATGTTAAACTTCTAAAAAGGATTGCTTACTTTTTTATAGAAGTACTCCTTAGTAAAAAATAATAAAAGTCGAAGGAGAATAATATGTCGAAACTTGATACCTATGGAAAAATTAGTTTCCTGTACTTTGATAACTTAGAATTAGCTTGCAATTTTTTTGAAAAAACACTAGAACTTGATTTGGTATGTGACCAAGGATGGTCAAAAATTTATAAGGCTTGTCCCGGTTCCTATATTGGTGCTGTAGATAGAGCTAGAGGTGCCTGCAACGCTACCGCCAGAGATGGCGTTTTAACCAGCTTTGTTGTTAAAAACCATCAAGAAATGGTTAAGAATTTAGAGGCCGCTGGTATAAAATTTGTACGCGAACCAAGGTATAGTGAAGAACTTGAAATTAGAAGTTTGCTTTTTGAAGGTCCTGAAGGGTATATGTTTGAAGTAGAAGAGTTCTTATCACAAGAAGACCGTCAAGTTTTTTATGGTACAGATAATATTGCCATGATTGATGAGTTTTCAAAAGTAGTTGGTATAATGAGCGCTTTTGCTGAGGTAGTCTCTTGTGGTGCGAAAAAGTTAGCTTTAGGAGCTCCAGTAGATGACAAAGCGTTAAGGGATAGGCACTTAATCTTTGCAAAAAAAATAGCAAATGAAAGAAACATATATTGTAAAAAAGAAGATGAAGCATTTCTAACAGACCTCTTCCCTGCAAAAATGAATAGAGGAAAATATAAT
>PWPR01000084.1 GCA_003557085.1 Clostridia bacterium
ATCCAGAGAACACCGTGTTAACTTTTGAGTTTTATAACTCAAGAGATGATTTCCTAGCTCTGCAAAATGCTCCAACAAGAGAGGTTTATATTTCTAGGTTAGCACAGACCCTTTATATGACACTGACAATTAACCCTAGTAATATAGGCCGTTATCCGAGAACTATGCGTCAAAGTAGTGTAAATAGCAAACATAACCCATATCAATTAATTTCTTGGGGTAGAGGCTTTGAAAGAGATATTCTGAATAATCATATGGATTTCTTAGACGCTTTATTTTACTACCTTTTCAAGGAAGAGGCAGAGTTCATTTCTAATAGGATGGAACATTACTTAAGAGAAGGTGAAGGTGGAATTACAACCTACGAATCGTACAATGGCAGATTTGCCTCGTGGAAACCTTTAGGGAATGGAATGTTTATTATGGAGATTATGGAGGATATTAATGAATAAACTAAGTTTAGCAATTATAGGCTTTGGCAATTCTGCCAGAGCCTTTAGTAAAATACTTCAAAACAATCAAGCTAAGATAGCACAGGAGTATAATACAGAAGTTATAGTCAATGCCATAGCCACAGCTACTAGAGGATGTCTTTATAATAAGAATGGCTTAGCATTAGAAGAGCTACTAAATACATCTCAATACTTTGATCATCCTGATTATGTCCAGATGACTTCTAAGGAAATCCTTGAAGCAGCTGATTATGATGTGATGATAGAACTAACCCCTCTTAATATAGAATCAGGTCAGCCAGCTATAGAGTATCTTAAAATTGCTCTTAATCGCGGCAAGCATGTAATCACAGCCAACAAAGGTCCTTTAGCTCATGCATATGGGGAGTTGCAATCTTTGGCTAATTTAAATCAAGTATTATTCTTATATGAAACAACTGTTATGGATGGAACGCCAATCTTCAACTTAATTCGAGAAACTCTTCCTTATTGCAAGATACTTGGGTTTGATGGCATACTTAATACTACAACAAACTTTATACTAGAAGAACTAGAAAATGGTTCTGATTTCGAAATTGCACTTGAGAAAGGGAAGAAAGAAGGATTTGTTGAAGCCAACCCTACTAATGATCTGGCTGGAAATGATGCAGCTGCTAAAACTGCTGTTTTAATTAATACTCTAATGAATAAACATATTAAGCCTGAGGACATTGAATATGAAGGCATTATAGGGATAACTAAAGAAGATGTAATAAAGGCAAAAAAAGAAAACATGAAGTATAAACTAATATGTCAAGCAAGTTGCGCTGATGGTATAAGAGCAAGTGTTAAACTACAAAAAGTCAGCCTATCACACCCTCTAGCTAATATTAATGGAACATCTTCTGCAATCACTTTACACACAGACTTAATGGGTAGTATTACAATTGTAGAGAATAATCCTACTATTATGCAAACTGGCTACGGGATTTTTAGCGACTTATTAAGAATCATAAAAGGCACCTAATTGGTGCCTTTTAACTTTCTTCTTAGCATATCTAGCAATCTTAAAGCAGACCTTCTTCTTACCCCTTCTCGAGAAGAGTTAAACTGATGCTCCTCTACAGTAACACAGTTATTATAATATATTGCTGTGTAAACTAGTCCAACTGGCTTAGTAGCAGTTCCACCACCTGGACCAGCAATGCCGGTTGTTGCTATGCCAATATCTGCCTTAGCTGTCTTAGCAATTCCTATTGCCATCTCTTTTGCTACTTCCTTGCTGACTGCTCCATGACTTTTTAGGGTTTCTTCATTTACACCTAATCTTCTGATTTTAGACTCATTAGAATAAGTAATTACTCCCTCTTTAAAAACACTTGAAGAGCCAGGGACGTTTACTATATATGACGATAATAAGCCCCCAGTACATGATTCTGCAATAGCAAATGTTAACCTCTTATTTTGCAGCTCTTTGATTACCACAGCTTCTAAAGTATCATCATCAAATCCATAGATATTATCCCCAAAAATCTTCTCTATATCATTTATTACTGGCTTAATTAAATCATATGCCTTTTTCTCATCCTCAGCTTTTGCTGTAATTCTAAAAGACAGTTCTCCAAAATGTGCATAAGGTGCTATTGTAGGATTAGACTGTTTGTTAATTATCTCTTTCGCCATCTCTTCAGCCGAAGATTCTCCTACACCTATAATTCTCATATTTACAGAACGGAGCACTCCATCACTCTTACTTTCCAAATAAGGCTTGATAAATTCATAAAACATTGGCTGCATTTCTCTTGGCGGCCCTGGCAATAAATAAATCACTTTATTATCATACTCCAACTTACACCCCGGAGCACTTCCATTAGGATTATATAAAGGAATAGCACCTTCTGGGAACAAAGCTTGTCGATAATTATTTTCAGTCAATCTATATCCATTCCTATTGAATCTTTCCTCTAACCAGCTAAGCGCTTCTGGGTTTTGAGCCATATCTAACTGACATGCTTGTGCTAATGCTTCTTTTGTCATATCATCTTGGGTCGGTCCCAAACCACCCGTACAAATAACTACATCATTATCTTCTAAAGCATTTTTTATCGCTACAATCAATCTATTATGATTGTCTCCAACAACCAAATGTTTATAAACACTAACACCTACTGTTGCCAACTCTCTAGCTAACCAAGAAGCATTAGTATTAATTATATCACCTAGTAGCAATTCTGTTCCTACGCATATTATCTCTGCTCTCATTTTTATAACCTTCCTTTTTATGAAGCTAATATAATACATTATACACTTATTCACATGATAAAAAATAATTGAAAGATAATATTAGAGAATTATTTCAGTATTAATCTTTGTTTTTGATACTGCTAGTAAATAATTTTTAGATTAATTCATTTTTCTTATTCTTAGAGATCATTTAC
>PWPR01000133.1 GCA_003557085.1 Clostridia bacterium
GAAGAAGAAAAAAGCAAGAAAGGACCGGGGTTTTAAATGAAAAAGCCTGAAAAGATTCCCTTAATAAAATTTTGTCTTGGTCCTTTAATTGATCTTTGGTATGAAACTTTAGAAGGCCTGGGCTGGTGGAATTGTAGCTATTGTGACAAATTACATTCTCCTAGAGTTAAAAGGTATACACGTGCTAACTATGAAGAATTAGTAACTATAAGGGAATTTATTTGTTCGTTAGGAGTTGACGATGATGATAAAAATTAAATCACTTGCATCAGGAAGTAAAGGAAATTGTTATTACATTTCAGATGGGAGTTCTGGCCTCTTAATTGAGGCTGGAATCCCTATCAAAAAGATTAAAGAGAGTTTGAATTATAAACTATCTGATGTAGAAGGATGCTTGATTAGCCATGAACACAAAGATCATTCAAAGGCTGTTGAGGACTTATGCAAATCTGGCATTGATTGCTATATGAGCCCTGGCACTAGACAAGCATTAGGCAATATTTATAGTCACAGACTTAATGTGATAATGGACCCAAAATTTAAAATTAGTAAATGGCTTGTTATTAATTTTTTAGTTGAGCATGATTGCGAGCAACCTCTTGGGTTTATAATTATTAATCAAAAAGGAGAGAGGCTTTTATATGTTACAGATACATATTATATCAAATGGATAATGCCAGAACTTGAATATATAATGCTAGAAATCAATTATTCCACCGATATTTTAAACGCAAATGTAGAAAAGGGCATAATACCCGAATCGCATAAAAACCGCGTTATTAAGTCGCATATGAGCCTAGAAACGGCAAAGGGGTTTTTAAGGGCCAATGATTTATCTAAGGTTCGTGAAATATGGTTATTACATTTATCTGATGCAAATAGTGATGCAGAAAGGTTTAAGCGTGAGATACAAGAGCTAACTGGCAAAGAGGTATATATAGCAGGACAATAAACAGAGGAGGTGATTAAAATCACATGAGTATAAACGGCAGGTATGTAAGAATTGCAACTAAATTTTGGACTGATGAAAAGGTTATAGATTTAGATTCAGAAACAAAAGTATTATATTTATATGTGTTATCGTGCCCTCATTCAAATATGGCCGGGTACTATAGACTACCTAAACCCTATATTCTGGCTGATTTGGAACTATCTAGCAAAGGGTTAACCAAAGGGTTTGATAAACTGTTAAAAAAGGGTTTAATAAAGTATTGTGAAACGAGTTCTGTAATCCTTATACCTAACTATTATAAGTATAATACTATACAAAACAATAATCAGGCTAAAGGGGCGTCTAACCGTACCAGCGAACTTCCTAAGAATTCTTTAGTTGAAGAATATGTAAAAGCTGTTAAGACTTACGCTGACAACCACGAGAAAGAGTTATGTAAAGGGTTACCTAAAGGGTTAACCAAAGGGTTTGGCAATACAGACTCAGACTCAGACTCAGAACTAGACTCAGATTCAGAACTAGACTCAGAAGCAGAAGCAGGAACAGAAGCAGAGGAAAAAAAAGCTCCAGCAGCTGTTTTAAATATTCAAAAAGAAATTACTAAACTTTTCAATCGCACTTTTGGAGGACTTCCATCACCACATCAAGTTGAAATATTAATTTCTTATCTTGAAGATGGATTAGAAATAGGAGTAATTAAATTGGCAATGAAAGAAACATCTAAAAATAATGCAAAAAGCCTTAAATATACTACAACTATTTTAGATAGATGGATTGATAAAAATATTAAAACTGCTGAAAAAGCTAAAATGGCTATAGAGGAATATGAAAGGAGTAAACAAAATGGCAAGCAAATTTCAAAATATGATAGAAGAGAAGAAGAAAGAACTCCAAAAGAAGAAATCTTCAACAGCTGATAATAACGAAAATGTCAAAACAATAAAAAATAAAAAAGACATGATAAAGTCGGTGTATAGGGACCTGATGAGTAATTTCTATATTCCCAAAAGATTTAAGAACAAGTCTTTTAATAACTTTGACTCAAGAAGGCTTGAAAATAAAAATAATCCATATGAAAAAGTGAAAGAATATGTCAAAACATTCCCAGAGAGAGATAAAAATGGGGATTGGTTAATCCTTTCTGGCGGTTACGGGCTTGGTAAGACTCATCTTGCTATTGCAGCGGCTAAAGAGATCATGAAATATTATGCAAAAAAATATATTGAAGAGAACCCAAACTCTTTACGATATACCAGGACTTCAAAAAAAATTATTTTTGTTAATAGTTCTGAATTGGTACAAGAGATCAGAGATAGTTATGACAGCGACATGATCAACGAACAAAAGGTAATGAACAGTTATAAAATGATTCCGTTATTAATTATTGATGACCTAGGAACAGAAAAAGCTAGCGAGTGGCAACATGAAAAAATATACATGATTATGAATTATAGGTACAATGAAGAACTCTGCACTATTGTTACTACTAACCTTGACCATCAAGGATTAGAAGAACAGATATCAGCGAGAGTTGTTGACAGGATGATACACGCGGCAGGCGGAGGTAAGTTTCTGTGGAAATTTGAAGGCGAAAGTTATCGTCGTAGAAGGATTAAGAAAGGGGAATGATGATGCCATCCATAAAAACTGATATAAGAAAATTAAGACCAGAAGCAGAAGTTTATATTGCATTAGAAGATCTAGATTTTGCCTGGGAGCCAAATGAAATTGAAACTATTAGCAACATGTGGGAAAGTGGGAAAAGTATTTTAAAAATAAGCGAAAAGACAGAAAGAGAGATTGACGAAGTTGCTTTATTATTGATGGACCTGGCTAGAAAAGGGAAAATAAGAGAAAGAAAGGAAGGTGTATTTGAAAATGACTAGATGGAA
>PWPR01000167.1 GCA_003557085.1 Clostridia bacterium
GTATCATGATACAGGCCTTGAAGGTTTCCGCGAGCTCACAAGAAGGGGATTCATAGATGCTGAGTACAAAGTTAGAAAAAAAGATAGCTCAGATTATTGGATAAGCCTTCGCGCTACGAAGATCAATGAAAACTGTTTTATCGCTTTTTGTACTGATATTTCAGTTCGAAAGGAAAGAGAAGCTAGAGTTGAATATCTTAGCTATTATGATTCATTAACTGGAGTGTATAACAGAGCTTTTTTTGAAGATTCAATCAAGCGACTAGATACAGCAGAGAACATTCCTCTTTCTGTTATTATTTCTGATGTAAATGGGCTAAAGTTAACTAATGATACACTCGGGCATACCTCTGGAGATAAAGTACTCATTGAAACAGCTAAGCTACTCAGCACTCACTTAAGAGATCAAGACATATTGGCACGTGTTGGTGGCGATGAGTTTTCTATATTATTACCACAAACAAGTAGTCAAGAAGCTTTGGAAATAGTTAATGACATTCAGTCGTCAATTGAGGATTTTAAAGTTGATTTATTAGATGTACCAATAAAAATAAGTATTTCTTTGGGGTTTGCCACAAAAACAAAATATACAGAATCATTTTCTTACATTAGTAAGTTAGCAGAAGATCACATGTACCGCACCAAGCTTCACGAACGTGATAGCTATCATGGAACTTTACTTGAAACTCTAAGAATGTCTTTATATGAGAGAAGTAATGAAACAGAAGAGCATGCTGCAAGACTTGCTTACCTCTCCAACCAAATGGGGAAAGCTCTGGGTTTAAACAAAGATGACCTTAATGATCTCGCATTATTATCATCGCTACATGATATTGGTAAGATCAGTATTGATAATTCTATTTTAGTAAAGCCTGGCAAACTAAATGAGACTGAATGGCTGGAAATGAAAAAACATCCTGCGATCGGATATCGAATTGCGATGGCTTCACTCGAATTTAAATCCATAGCAGAGTATATCTTATGTCATCATGAAAGATGGGATGGCAAAGGTTACCCTCAAGGTTTGAGTGGAGAAAACATACCTTTACTTTCTCGAATAATCTCTGTAGTAGATGCGTATGATGCAATGACCAATGATCGCATATATAGGAAAGCATTAACTAAAGAAGCAGCTATTGCAGAAATCACTGAAAACTCAGGAAGCCAATTCGATCCAAAGATTGCAACACTATTTTTAACTATCTTAAAAAATGAAGAGTTAAATAATCTTAATTAAATGCAATTTTGCAAAAATAAGCTAATAGCACGAAAACTGAGCAGTAGCCCTTAAACCTTTTTCAATATTTCAAATCAATGAACCCCCGTAAGTTACATAACTTATGGGGGTCAATCTATAGCTCTATTCATAATTACTCTCTATTACAAATCTTTTATTGTAAAGGAAAACTTATACTTGACGCTCCACAAGGTAAGTCCAAATAAACTCAGTGTTAATTCATTTTCTCCCTTTTCAGTATTTCTTTATTTTCTTATTCAAGTTTTTGGAGTTTTAAGATTTAACTGAGATGCACTTTGGTCATTTAAGATCCTCCTAGGTATTTTTTTATCGAAACATTATGCTAAAAAGATTATCATATAATATTTCTCTTTAGTACAATCATGACACCTTGAAACTGAAAATTGATGAAATGTATTATATTGAATAGATAGTAAGTAATTAAACTAATTTGCTCCTTTGAAGAAAAAGCATGCCTGATTTATATGCGCAAAGTAATTTATTAAATGGTTTTATAATAAATGCTTTAGCGCTTTACCTTTAAGTAGTGATATAATAAATAAAACGAGCTCAAAACAGTAGTATGTAGATACAAAGTTCTTTTCCTCATGCTATTTAGCTCTAGTATAAGCAAGATAAACAATTATAAATTAGGATTCACTGACAAGAGTCTAATTCTTATAAAACTTTTGAGTAATTCAGTAAGAAAGAGGAGTGGAATTAAATGCGAAGAACTAGACTGATAATATTGCTAGTAGCTGTGATTAGCATACTTACTCTGTCAAGTTGCAATACTTTACTATTTGAGAAAAAAGGTGGAGGCGAACTTTCTTATGACATGCAGCAAACAGAAGATGGAGGATATATCTTAGCTGGAGCTCGGTATTTAGATGATACCCAAACCGCTGCTCTATTAATTAAGACAGATTCCTTAGGAAATAAGGAATGGTCGCAAGACTATGAAATAAAGGGCAGTGATACAAGAGCATATTCAGTCCAACAAACAAATGATAATGGCTACATCATTGTAGGTACTAAATCAAAAAGCGGAACTAATGATGCTTTCTTAATCAAAACCGATTCTCAGGGAAATGAGGAGTGGTCACGAATTTTTGGTGGGAGTAATCGAGACTACATCTATTCTTTAGATAAGACAGAAAGCGGAGGTTACATTCTCGCTGGGCACACTGTATCATACGGAGCTGGTCAATTTGATGGCTGGTTAATCAAAGTAGATTCCATGGGGAACGAGGAATGGTCACAAACATACGGAGGTAGTGAAATAGATATACAAGTTCATTCTGTGCAACAAGCAGATGATGGTGGCTATATTCTCACAGGAGTTGCTAAATCTATTGATGTATATATTTCTTACCCTTGGTTGCTCAAGGCAGATGCATTAGGGAATGAAGAATGGTCGAAAGTATTTGAGGATCTCACACGCGCTAATGGCATATCTGCTAAACAAACGCAAGATGGCGGTTTTATTGCCATCCTATCGGGTTCGCCTTACACATGGGGACCTTCTGATCTCTGGCTGTCTAAAATTGATCCTTTAGGAAATGAAGAGTGGCGGAAGCA
>PWPR01000074.1 GCA_003557085.1 Clostridia bacterium
AATATTTTCAGGTGAAGTAAGATTTGTCCCCATTCAAATGGACAATGCTGAAGGAGTAAAATTAGGAACCTACGGCGTCATCAAAGGCGCGAAGACTTTTATAGTAGCTGTTGCAAGGAGAACTTTAGGCCCATATTCCAGCAATCACAATTAACACAATGCTTCAATGTGATTTTTAACACCTGTGTTAATTCTGGGTTTTTGCTATGAAAATTATCCAGATCTATACAGAAAAAGAATCGATCCCCATATGGGGTATTCCCATATTATTATTAATAGAGCTGGAAAAAAAATGGCAGAGAGTATATATGCCAAGCTAAAAATTTAGGACGAAGGGGGAAGAGGAATGGAAGATATCACATTCAAAAAACTAAGAAGGTTTAATGGAATTATGGGAGGGCTTCATTTTATTCAAGGGGTTATAATGCTTTTTCTTGCAACTACTGTAATACAGAATATTGCACAGTTTAAGCCAATGATTACTCAGTTTTACTTGACATTTAATATAAACACTCAGTCACTGGAGGTTGTCACAAGAGATCTTTTTCAATTACCATTTGGTATTTTTGTGGCAATCTTTTTATTATTATCTGCAGGAGCACATGGGTTAATTGCTATACCTAAGAAACTAAACGACATCTACAATGCTGATTTAGAAAGAGGCATTAACAAATTTCGTTGGTTTGAATATGCTTTGAGTTCCTCTATAATGATCGTTTTAATTGCGACTTTATTTGGCATCTATGACATTGCTTCTTTGATGCTAATATTTATCGTCAATGCTTGTATGAACTTATTTGGTCTGGTTATGGAACAGCTAAATGAGAGTAAATTGAAGGAGAATGTCAACTGGACACCCTTTGTCTGGGGTTCAATTGCTGGAGTAGCACCGTGGATTGCTATATTAATTTACATGTTCGGGACGGGAAATTTTGACATGGTGCCTTGGTTTGTGTGGGCTATCGTTGGGACATATTTTGTTGCTTTCAACACTTTTCCGATTAATATGGTCTTACAATATAAAAAAGTAGGAAAGTGGGAGGACTATCTTTATGGCGAAAGAACCTATATCGTATTAAGTTTAGTTGCTAAAACTATCTTAGCATGGTTAGTCCTTTTCGGGGCAATGCAACCCTAATGTTGAAGGAGGACTTTAGGGCCATATTTTAACAATCATAATAAACATAAGGCTTCACCGCAATGATCAGCCCCTGTGTTAATTCCAGGTTTTGGTTATGAAAATTAACCAGATTTATCCATAAAAGTATTGATCTCTATGAAGCCTTCCTATATCATTAATTATAGATCAGAATAAGATATTGGGAGAAAAACGATAGGGAAACAATACTTGAAATGCAAGGCAGGACATAGAGAATAGTATTTTTCACAATTTTAGACCTATTGTATATTGTACTACTATTGCTCCTAACCTTACTCAGCCATTTCTATATAGGAGATTAAGGAGCTTTGTAAAAAAAAGACCACTCAGATGGAAATTATTAGATTATTGGAAAAAGGATTACATTAACTTGAATATGACAAGGAGCAAGTTTTTTTGTAGTGGGTAGATTGTGAGTTGATGTGTTGTTTTGGGAGAGTATTGGGGGTAAGGGAGCTTTATCTTTCTTTAGGGAAAACATGGGTGAATCTGGAATTATTTTAGGGTTTTTGCAGTTATTTTGATTGGATTGTGGTATGGTAATAATATAAGCGAAAGTTCTACTTTTTTGTAGTAGTTACTATCTATTATTTGAAATTTACGTTCTAATTATGTCCGGATAGACTTTTTGAAGGGGACAGGGTAATTTAATATTACGACTATGTGGTTAATTGTTACAAAATGCTGTAATATATGAAGTTGAATTTTAAGTAAAACTAGGGTATAATAATATCAACAGATAAAGGAGTTGATTGCTATGCCAAATATTAAACCAGTTTCAGACTTAAGAAACTATAATGAGGTTCTAAGAGGTATTTCAGTAGGAGAACCAGTATTCCTTACCAAGAACGGAAGAGGTACATTTGCTATTATAGATATGGAGGAATATGAAAAGACACAAGCTACTATAAGGCTTTTGTCAAAACTGCTTGAATCTGAAAAGGCTGTGCAAAACGGTGATGAATGGCTTACCAGCAAACAAGTGCGTGAGAACTTAGGGGTGTAGTTATATGTACAAGATTAGAATTAATCCGCTTGCTTTACAAGACTTAATAGACATTAAAGAATATATAACAAAGAAGCTTGATAATCCGGATGCAGCCGTCAGAATAGTTCAAAAAATAGTGGGAAGCTATGAAAAACTGAAGGATTTTCCCGAAATGGGAGTCTCACTGAATTCTAAAATTGATATCCCAACAGACTACAGGTTTTTAGTTTCAAATGAGTACATTATTTTCTATAAGCTTGAGGGTGAATATATATCTGTTCACAGGGTTCTTAATGTAAAGAGGGATTATTTAAGAATTCTATTTAAGGATGAAGGTCTGCATACATAGTAAGTTCAAATAAAATAGTAATTTAAATGGTTTTGATCCTCATGGTTTTCCATTTTATGATACAGGTAGTCTGTTTTCAGTATTTGCATTTTCTCTTATCCTCGGATTAGTTTTTCGAGATTATAATCCAATATTTTTTGCAGTTCCTGTTGTTGGCATGAGTGCAATCGTTATAGCACGACTCATATCTGGTAGATAATGAGGCCTTTGGGGCCTTAGCCTAACTATCACTGCAATCACAGGGCCTTTTTGACTAAAATCCTGACTTCATGCCATTGGGTAGTGTAAGGAATTATTAACATAAAGCATCTCCCGGCAGGAT
>PWPR01000140.1 GCA_003557085.1 Clostridia bacterium
ACTCTTTCTTTGTGTAAGTAATAAATTTAATGATAGTAAAGTCATCTATGTTATCAAGAGTATCTATTTCCAATTCTTCATTCATAAACTGATAAAATATTTTTAAATCAGAAGCATAGTTGTTGATAGTTAGAGGGGAGTAGTTTCTAACATTTCTTAAGTACTCAATAAATTCTTCAATTATAATTTCTAACTTCATTAATAGATTCTCCTTTATTTGATAATTATATATGTCTGATGCATATTATTAAGCAAAACTAAACTCTACTGTAAGCTCGGCTGTTTTAGAGTAACACTATTAATATCAAGATAAGCAGGAAGAAGGAGGGATGATTAATGGATATTTACATTATGAGACATATTAATAAGTCAAAACTAGCTATATTTCGTGTTTTTAGAATATTTTAAGTTATAAGTGCGTAAAATTATTATTTTACGCACTTATAATATCACTCAAAAATTTGATTGTCTAGTTCAATTAATATAATTTTTCTAAAAAACGGTTCCTTAGGCTTATTTTCCCTTAACTTTTGCGAAAATGTGACTATATAGTATCTATTTAGTTAAGTCTTTAACATTAAACTCTTTTACAGGTCCCCTATAAGGCGTTCCTCTTTTTTCAAGATGTTCTTTATCATTGTACAATACTGCGTTTACTGGGCAAAAGTTATAACATCTCATGCATAAGATGCAATTACCATGTGCTTTGTATTTATCATTCTCAGTATATATATTATTAACTGGACAAATCTCATAGCAAAGATTGCATTTAGTACATTTACTATGATCAATTCTTATTTTATCTCTATGAGCATTTAATAGCACCTTACGATAAGGAACTCTTTGTAACATTCCTAAAAATTTAGAAAACATTGAAAAATACTTAAGTTTTGATTCATTTGCAATTAGGTAGCCAGCTAAATAATTAACTTTTATCTTTACTTTTTCTAGATACTTGTTTATTTTCTTTTGATTTGTTGTATACGGGTAAAACCAAGCTGAAGTTATACAGATATTGTTTGGCATTTTGAAATGCTCTGACCACCTTAATTTATATGAGTTTGGTAGGAATTCTTTTATAACTCTTCCTCCATCCCCTGAAAAAACATTTTGAGTGCAAAAAACACCTACATCTATATGCATTTGAGGTAAAGTCTGTAGAAATTTCTTCATATTTTCTGGTATGTCAGAACCATATATTGGATATCCAAAAAGAACAATCTGAGAAGCTTCTAGTATCTTTCTTATGTCATACTTTTTACATTGCTCAATAGAATAAGTGGTTACTTGATAACAACTAATTTCTTCTAGCTTTTTTGCTAATTGATTAGCTACCCACCATGTGTTTCCTGTGCCGCTAAAGTAAAAAAGTGAAATATGATTCATGAGCTTATCCTTTGTTAGTTTATTTTAATTATTTTCTTTAATATAAAGGTATAATCTAAGATTTTCACTACCATTTGCTTTAAGATAGAAGCTACCTTTTTTCCTATCTACTTTTGTTTTAAGACCAATAGTTGCTATGGTGTTCTCAAGAAAATCGATCCTTTTTGAACCGTCTTGATAAGATAAAGAAAATTCTTCAGCATGACCTACTAGAAACACACTGATAAAAATTTCATTACTATTAATTTCTAGTGGTATTTCTGTCTTATTAGTAAAATCTTCAAAATCGTCTATCATGAACTTAAGGTTATAGCCTTCTTCTATATAAGTGTCCTCACTAAACTCATTATTTTTAATACTTCTAAAAATATCATAATAATAGAAGTCATCTTCTGTAGGTTCTCGTGATCTTATACCAAATTTTATAACCCCTTCGTTTTGAGTGCTTTCTAAACTTAGTGAAACGCTGTATGTTGAAGGTTCTAGCAAAAAATTTGAAAACACGCCAGAGTCAGTGTCTTCTGAACCCTCGAATATTGTAACTCTATCACTATTTGTAAAGAGAAACTCTTCTCCACTAAGGTTTCTTAACACTATTTCTAGGGGCTCCTCTGTTTGCACAGAATAAGCAAAGTCATAAATTAGCAAGTCAACAACATCAAATGTTCTAATGTTAGCCCTATCATTACTCAAATTGGATAAATTAGTTTCAACTATTGTGTCATAATCTGAAAAGTCAACCCCTGTCTGTGGATTAATTGTTCTAAATAAAAATGGAATAATTAAGGCGATGATCAACATAAGAATGGTGAATCTACTTTTAATATTTAGCTTACGAAGATTTTTTAACTCTCTTGACTGTATAATATCATGATATAGTTTCTTTAGATTACCAACATGCAATGTGTAGTAGATGGATAGTACAATAAGAAATAAAAACAAAAAGCTAACTAACATAGGATTAAATCCAGAATAATCTAAGAAACTTACAATATCCTCTCCTTGTGGCCTAAAGCCAAAATAATAGCCTATAGGAAGAAAAATATTTGGCAGTAAACTTCCAATTACACTTACTGAAAATAGAATAAGAATTAACTTCACATAAGTATTTTTGAAGTTCTTCATAATTGGAACAACCGGAATCCATACTAGCACTGGAAATAAAATACCTGCTATACTAATTAATGCTCTACCACCATCTGTGAATACACCAGAATAAGAAATGTGAGGATTTCCAAAAAGAAAATTCACATCGAAAGTGATTACAGATCCTCCTTGGATTAACACAGCTATAGCATGGCCTCCTTCATGTAATACTGTGTATATAAGAATGACAAACAGCACCATGCCAATAATACTTAGAGATTTTAAAATTTTATTCACTCTCATCACCTTCAATACTTAATATTAAAACGAGCAACTTTTTGTAGGTGTAATAACACTTATTAAAATATTAAACAGCTCACAAAGCAAATATGAAAGCCGTGTAAGCTGTGTTTTTTGATAAATTAGATATTTTCTAGTTCAATATTTTCAGGATCCAAAATTTTCTTTTTTAAACCTGGTTTTGAATTATCATTGTTACTTTCTTCTTCATCTCCATCTTTGTCTTTGATATCCTTAAAAGCTTCACTTAAACCAGCTAGATATCCAAATATATTCGCCATTTCATTTGGAAGAATAATCTTAGTAGCTTTACCATCAGCTACATGCTCCATAGACTTAAGGGCTTCTAAAGCTAAGTATTGCTGATCTGGCTCAGCTTTAGTAATCAACTTAATACCTTCTGCCATAGCTCTTCGTACATTGAGTATGGCAGCTGCTTCACCTTGAGCTTCTAGTATTAGCTTTTCTTTTTCAGCTTCTGCATGTAAAATTGTTTGCTGTCGAACTGCCTCTGCATTTAGTATAGCAGCTCTCTTATTTCCCTCGGCTCTTCTTATAGCAGCTTCTCTGTCTCCATCAGCACGTAGAATAGTTTCTCGCTTTTCACGTTCTGCTCTCATTTGTTTTTCCATAGCCTCTTGAATATCTCTTGGAGGCATAATATTCTTAAGCTCAACTCTATTAACTTTGATACCCCATTTATCAGTTGCTTCATCTAAAATAGACCTAAGTCTTGTGTTTACTAAATCTCTTGATGTTAGTGTTTCATCTAAATCTAATTCACCAATTATATTCCTCAACGTAGTTGCTGTTAAGTTTTCTATTGCAGGTATTGGATTAGAAATTTCATAAACATATTTGACAGAGTCAGTTATTTGAAAGTAAACTACTGTATCTATTTGCATAGTAACATTGTCTTTCGTTATTACAGGCTGTGGAGGAAAATCTATTACTTTTTCTCTCATATCTAGCCGAGCTCTTTGTCTATCTATAAAAGGTACAATAAAATTAAGACCACTAGACATCTTCTTATGAAATCTTCCTAATCTTTCTACTATACCTTCCTCAGATTGCCTAACAATCTTTATACTACCTGCCAGTACTCCTAAAACTATTATTACAAATAAAATACCTAAAATTGACCCAATCAAATTTTCAATCATTACGGCACCTCTTTCTTAACTGATTTCTTTAACTATAGTTTTTACGCCCTTAATGCTCAGCACTTCAACTTCTGTGTCTTTGGTTATTATTCTATCATCATATGATGAGGCACTCCAGATTTCACCAAAAATTTTAACTTGGCCAGTTCCTTGTGTATTATTAATTTCAACAATTACTATTCCTTTTTCTCCTACTAGTCTGTCTGAAGCTGTTTTTGCAGGACCTATAGTAGGAAACAGTTTTTCAATAAACGGTTTCAACAAAAAGAAAAATGCTATTGATGAAATTAGAAATATTGCTACTTGTATCCATATTGAGTTTGTTATCAATGAGGTTATTAGTGCAAAGATACCTCCAACAGCTAAAGTTATCGCAAAAAACCCTACTGTCATGACTTCAGCAACTACCATTACTAAAATAATAGCAAGCCAAAGCATCCATGGTTGCATAAACATAATCCACCTCTTTTCAAGTAAGAGCTATTAGAATTATATCATTAATTTAGCACAACGTCACTAAATACTAAAAGTAAAAAAATGTAAAAAAAGCTCACAAGTTACTGTGAGCCTTCGTAGAATACTAAGTTTTTAGGTTTCTTACCATCAACTATATAGTAAACCCATTCACATATATTAGTAGCATGATCTCCTATTCTTTCAAGAAACATTGACACCATTAAAAGTTGCATAGACTGATTAATAACTTTAGGATCACTCATCATTAAAATTAGTAACTCATGAAAAATTTGCTTATTTAGGTCATCTAAGAAGTCATCATCAATTATAACCTCTCTTGCTAGTTCTATATTTTCATTTATAAGAGCTGTAATTGCACGATGTAGCATATTAACTGCATGCGATGCCATTCTTGGAATATCTATGAGTAATTTAATTAGTTTTTGACCATGGATACTAAGTGTGACTTCACTAATATCGACAGCATGATCTGCAATTCTTTCTAAATCAGTGATAACTTTCAAAGTTGAACCAACTATCCTTAAATCTTTGGCCAAAGGTTGCTGTGTTGCTAGCAAAGCTAAGCACTCCATTTCTAACTCATGCTCCATTAGATCTATAATATCATCTTTATCAATAATTTCATTAGCTAAGTCTGCGTTTAATTCTTTTAGTGCATCTACTGAATCTTGAATCATATCCTCAACAAGAACAGCCATCTTAAGTAATTTATTGTTTAACTGCTGCATTTTAAGTCCAAAATTAGTCATGTTCATGATAACTCTCCTAACCAAATCTTCCTGTGATATAGTCTTCAGTTTTTTTGTTCTTTGGATTTGTAAAAATTTTATTAGTGATATCCATTTCTACCATCTTACCACTTAAGAAAAAAGCTGTTTTATCTGATAACCTTGCAGCTTGCTGCATATTATGTGTCACGATTACTACGGTATATTTATTTTTAAGATTTTGTATTAGTTCTTCTAGCCTTCCAGTTGCTATAGGGTCTAATGCTGAAGTTGGTTCATCCATTAGTATCACTTGTGGTTCATTAGCTAAAGCTCTAGCGACACAAAGTCTTTGTTGTTGCCCTCCAGATAAGCTAAACCCAGATTCATTTAATCTACCTTTCACCTCGTCCCACAGTGCTGCTTGCTTTAGACTTTTCTCTACAATCTCATTCAATTTAGCTTTATCTCTTATTCCATGTCTTTTTGATGCATAAGCTACGTTTTCATAAATTGATTTTGGGAAAGGGTTAGGCTTTTGAAAAACCATTCCTACTATACTTCTTAAATTTACTAAATTGATTGAGTCATCATAAATATTCTCATCAAATAGCCTAATACTACCTTCTATTTTCACTGAAGGTATAATTTCTACCATTCTATTTATAGTTTTTAGAAAAGTCGATTTTCCACATCCTGAAGGTCCTATTATGGCAGTAATTTCATTCTCTTCAATATCTAGTGATATATTTTGTAATGCCTGTGTTTTACCATACCATAGGCTTAAATCATTTACTTTAATGATTCTCTTATCCATTTTTTCATACCCCCTACCATTCTTGTTTCTTTCTTGCCCTGTATCTAAGCACAATGGCAATCATATTTAGAAGTAAAACCATTGCTATTAAAACTAAAGCTGTACCATAAGCTAAAGGCCTTACTAAATCTAGTCTATTGTGTTGTGTTGCTAAAATGTACAAATGATAAGGCAACGCCATAAATCTATCATTAACTGACCTAGGTAAGTGAGGCAAGAAAAATGCAGCTCCAGTAAGTATGATTGGTGCTGTCTCCCCTGCTGCCCTTGCTAAAGCGAGTACAGATCCTGTAGCCATTCCAGGTAAAGCATAAGGCAAAACTAAGAATCGAATTGTTTGCCATTTTGTTGTTCCCAACGCTAATCCAGCTTCTCTGAAAGAGTTAGGAACTGCTTTCAATGCTTCTTCTGAAGCAGTTATAACCCAAGGAAGACTCATAATTGCAAGAGTTAAAGCAGATGATAATAGTGATGTGCCTAATCCTAGTGTAGCAGCAAATATTCCTAATCCGAAAAGACCATATACAATTGATGGAACTCCAGAGAGATTACGAATGCTTAGCCTTATCAATCTTACTATGAGACTTTGAGATGCATATTCGTTTAAATAGATAGCTGCGCTTATTCCAAGAGGCACTGATATCAGAACAGTTAAAGATGCTACATAAAATGTTCCTACAATAGCAGGAAAAATTCCACCTTCTGTCATATTCTTTCTAGGAATATCTGTTATGAAGTCCCACGATATTGCATTTATACCATTTCTAATTAAAAAGATGAGAAAATATACAAGAACACTTAAAGTTGCTATCATGAAAAATGTTGATAAAACTATCCAAACTATACTTTTTCTTTTTTTACTCTTTTCTTTTAGATTAACCATTTTTATTCACCTTTTGAAACTTTGTTAACATTAGATCAGCAATAATATTTACAATAAAAGTTATTACAAAGAGGATTAAACCTACAACAAATAAAGAATGATAATGTAAACTTCCCCATGGAACATCACTTCCTTCTATTGCTATATTTGCTGTTAAAGTTCTTACAGATTGTAATAACGTTGGTAATGGTATATTAAATATCTCTTTTATAGGCATATTTAATGCATTTCCTGCCGCCATTAACACTGCCATTGTTTCTCCAACTGCTCTCCCAAAACCTAACATTACTGCAGCTAAGATTCCAGAACTTGCTGCCGGCAGAACAACGTGAATAATTGTATCCCACTTACCAACTCCTAATGCATATGAAGCTTCTCTATAATCTTTTGGCACACTTTTGATTGCATCCTCAGTTATACTAACAATAGTAGGAAGAGTCATAACTGCTAGAATAACTGACCCTGTTAAAGCAGTTAAGCCGTTTGATAGACCAAATAATTGAGCAACTTTTGGTGCTATTATTAGCAAAGCTATAAATCCATATACAACAGAAGGAATTATTCCAAGTATTTCAACTACAGGTTTTAAAACTTCTTTAATTCTTGTTGGAGCAACTTCTGCTATGAAAATAGCTGTAAAAATACCCCAAGGAACGCCAATAATTAATGCGCCAACTGTTACTAATATTGAGCTTACTATGAAGCTTAGCGCGCCATATCCTGCTTGAATAGGTGAAGAAGGCATCCATCTGGTTTTTGTAAGGAACTCTCTTAACCCTATTTCAGAAATTGCTGGCCAACTTTTTGAAATTAAAAACCATACAATTAATCCTAAAAAAACAATTGTTAATACTCCACATATTAAAAAAATTTTTTCTATGAAGAAATTAGATAGATTTTGTTTATGAGAATCTTGCTTGATTCTGCTTTTTAGTTCTTCTCTGTTACTTTCATTCAAAGTAATTCCACCTTTTTTATTAGAAGGTTTCCTGATAAAACAGGAAACCTTCAACTAAAGTTTTACCTTAATCCAGCTTTTCTAAAAGTATCCTCATTCATTTGGTGATATACAGGTGTATATGCATAAAATCCAGTATCACCCACTACTTTTTGTCCATCCTCTGACAACACCCATTCTAAATATGCTAATACTTCGTCAGAAGGAGCACCATTTGTATAAAAGAATAAAGGTCTAGCTATTGGATAAAGTCCTGTATCAACATTTTCTTTTACTAAAGGAGTAATATAATCAGAGCTTTCATCTATTGCTACATTGATAGCTTTAAGACCATCTTGAACATAACCAACTCCAAAATATCCTATACCAGAATTATCAGTTAAAAGAGCTTCTGCTATTGATGAGCTACCAGGTAAAAAGAGTGTATTTGGTGCCCAGTCTTCACCATCCATTACATTTGTGTTAAAGAACACATAAGTACCTGAATTTGACTGACGAGAAAAAACAGAAATCTCTCCTCCATTTTCCCAACCAAGCTCACTCCAATTTAGAATTTCTCCAGTAAATATAGATTTTAGTTGTGCAAATGTTAGATTACTGATTGGATTATCTTCGCTTACTACTACAGCTAATCCATCCTGTCCCATGACAAACTCAAAAACTTCTACATTATTATCACTTGCTTGTTCTATTTCAGTTGCACTTATACTTCTTGAACTTTGAGCTATGTCTACATTATCATTAATCAATGCAGCAATACCTGTGCCTGAGCCACCACCAGTTACAGCAATATTAGCAAGTGGGTTAACTTCATCCATATAAACCTCTGCTAGAGACTGTCCTAAATTTACCATTGTATCTGAACCAAGAATATTAATAAAGCTAGGTTCATTACCATTGCCAGTGTCTTCACCGTTTTCAGCTATTTCGTTATTGCAACCTGCTAGACTTGTTATACTAAGTATCAAAACCACTAATAAGACAACTATCTTTTTTGAGTTCATAATGAGCCTCCATTGAATTCTTTTTGCTTCCACAATAAATATAACAAAAACACTTCCCTCATAAATGAAGGAAGTGTTAAGAATTGTTAAGTTATTGTAAAGTTGTTTATTCATTAAAAATAGGTAACGCAATTGACACTATCGTACCTTGTCCACTTTTACTCTGAATAGCTAATTCCCCGTTTTGCAGCTTTAATAAATTATTCACTATAGCGAGTCCTAAGCCATAGCCATCTGCATTTAGTTTTGATCTACTTTGGTCTACACGATAGAACTGTTCCGTTAATCTAGTTATTTTATCATCAGATATGCCAATTCCTTTATCTTTAAATTTGACAATCAAACAATCTTCTTGTATTAAACTGTCTATAGTGATTGAACCTCCATTATTAGAATACTTAATAGCATTAGTTAAAATGTTTATAACAACTTGCTCAGTTCTAACCTCATCAACATAAATTTTTGGCAAATCTGAAGCTAAATTGTTGTAAACACTTATATTTTTAGATTTTATAGATTTTTGTAATACATTTAATGAATTATCTATGACACTGTTTATAGAAACTGGTCTTAAATCTATTGATAACCTTCCAGATTCTATTCTTGCTAATTCTAATAAATCATTTATCAACTTACTAAGACGTCTAGATTCATTCTCAATAATATCCAGAAACTCTTTAATAGCAGGATCATCATCATCCATATCTCTTATGGTTTCTATACAACCAGTAATAGAAGTTACAGGAGTTCTCAACTCATGTGAGATATTTGTAATTAAATCTTGTCTTGCTTGAACAGCTTCTTTTAAGTCAGTGATATCAGTTATTAAAACAATAATACCATTAAATATACCATCTATTAGTATAGGTGTAATAGATGCTTTAACAGATTTAACTGAGTTCATTTTTAATCTAAGCTCTTTACTTATTGATTGTCTTTTTCTAAAGGCTCTTTCTATAGCTTCTAAAAGCTCTGAGCTTCTTGCAATACTCTGATACTTTATATCTTCTGAACCTGAATAACCTAATAGTTCCTTTGCTTTTCTATTAATTAAAACTACCTTTTCATCCTGGTCAATGAACAATAATCCACTATTCATTAGTTCTATTAATGTATTAAGTTCTAACTCTTTTCTCTTCACAGCATCCATGCTTTTCTCTAATTTAGAAGACATACTATTAAATGATGTTGTCATGCTTTCTATTTCTTCATTTGATTTGACCTGAGTGATTTGCAAACCATAATGACCATCTGATAGGTTTCTAAATCCTTGTTTGATTAGCTCTAATGGCTCTAGTAGTTTGCCAATAATTAATGAGTTAATTATTAATAGGATAACTACCGTTATAAGAGCATACCAAAAAATACTAAGTACTTGGGTTCTTATAATCAGGTCTATCTCATTAAGTGGAATAGCTGCTCTAATAAACAACATTGGTTCTGTGCTATCATAATCTATTCTATAAGCATAATAGAGCATTTCGGATTTAACAGTAGTGCTATATCTAATCGAGTAACCAGCCTTGTTAGAAATTGCTTCTTTTATTTCAGGCCTATTGATATGATTATCCATTTCTACTACTGCATCTAAACTTGACTCAGATAAAACTGTCCCATCAAGTTTTATGAGAGTAATCCTAGAATCAGTTTCTTTAGAAAAATTGTCAATTATTTTATCAACTGGATCTTGCTCTTTCTCTAGTAGGTTTTCTGCCTTTATTATCTCTCCCATTAAAAAAGTGTTTTGATCTAAATTATCAATGAGAGAATTTATGTAGTTCTTTCTAAAATTTGTACTTACTGTAGTAGAAATTATTATAATTAGTATAACCAAAATAACAGATGTGGCTATGAAAACCTGCCATCTAAGTTTTAGCTTTCTCATTTCATTCTATATCCAATACCACGGATAGTTTCAATATACCCATCTTCATCAGGTTTCATTTTGAGCTTATCTCTTATATGACTAACATGAACATCTATAATTCTAGTATCTCCTATATAATTGGTTCCCCATACTTGATCCATAATATTATGTCTATGAAGTGCTACTTCCTTATTTTTAACAAAATAAGTAAGTAGATCAAACTCTAAGGTTGTAAGTTGAATCTCTTGATTACCAATGAATACTTTTCTTGAAGACAAATTAATACTAATTCTTCCTACATTAATTAACATGGCTACATCTTGTGTAGTTTGTGGTGTAGCTCTCCTAAGCACAGCCTTGATTCTTGCCATTAATTCTCTAATACTAAAAGGCTTCGTAACATAATCATCTGCACCGATCTCAAGGCCAACTACTTTGTCAATCTCATCCTCTTTCGCACTGATTATAATAATAGGCAAATCAGAAGTGCTTTTTACGATCTTGCAAAACTCAAATCCATCAATTCCAGGTAACATTACATCGAGTAG
>PWPR01000024.1 GCA_003557085.1 Clostridia bacterium
CTACAAATACCCCTTCTTTTTTTGCTAACATACTATATGCATTTAAGATTTCATCATCTGTTACTGAATCAATTAATCCCCCTGACTCTTTTTCTGCTTTCAAGGCATTTTCCCAACTAACTGGATTACCTATTCTAATTGCTGTTGCCAGCGTTTCTGGTTCCTTAAAAACCTTACCCTTTACAATTGGCGATGCCCCTTCAGCTTGATAGCCCATCATTTTAGGCAAGACATCGATGAACCCCTTATCATAATACTCTCTAAAACCTCGCCAATATGCAGTAATATTCCCTGCATTGCCGACAGGTATAAATAGATAATCTGGAGCACTATCAATATCATCTACTATCTCAAATGCTGCTGTCTTTTGGCACTCTATCCTATATGGATTTATTGAATTTACTATAGTCATATTAAATTTTGTAGAAAGGTCTTTAACTAGTTCTAAAGCCTTATCAAAATTTCCATCAACTGATATAACTCTTGCTCCATAAGCTAAAGCTTGGGCCAATTTCCCAAGAGCAACATTTCCTTCAGGTAAAACAACAAAACATGGCAAATCAGCTTTTGCAGCATATGCAGCTGCTGAAGCAGCTGTGTTACCAGTTGAAGCGCAAATTATAGCCTTTGCTCCTTCTTCTACAGCTTTTGTAATAGCTAGAGTCATTCCCCTATCTTTAAATGAGCCAGTAGGGTTTAAGCCTTCATATTTTAAATATAGCTTAATTGAGAGAGTATCACTTAAATTAGTGGCATAAATCAAAGGAGTATTCCCTTCATTTATGGTCACTATCTTGGCATCTCTATCAATGGGTAAAAACTCTCTATATTTTTCTATAACACCTTGATACATTAGAACACCTTCTTAGAAATTTATACAATCAGTTTACCACATTATTAATTAACTACTAAAATTAATTAGTAAAAAAAAGAAGGTTTTTAAGAAAAATTCTTAGAAACCTCTAACTTTTTAGCTAATAATATTTATATCATCATACATGCTTTTATGCACTTTTACATAAAATGGGACTTCTTTTTCTACATAGGCATGGCCTTCTAGCACCACTTTACCGTTTTCATCTACACTATAAGTTTTCTTTCTAATATTTGAAACTACAATTGTACCTTGATAAGTGCCATCTGATAACTCAACTGGTATAAAAATCACCCTAGAATTTATACTTGAATCAGGATTCTCTTCAAGTATAAAAGATTCTCCTCTCAATTCAAGCGAGTATTCATTACTAACTTGATAAACATGATTTAACACCCATTCATATTCTTTAGCTAATAGCCAAATAGCTTTTACATCCACTTCTGACTTAGCTTCCATACACATACCCAAAATATCAACTTCTAGCTCAAAACCATAGCCAGAGGCTATAGTATTGTCATTACGAAATCTCTCTCCTGAAATATTAACTTCTATCAAGTAATCTTCAAACTCTGATATCTCATAATAAAAGACAACTGTGGTACTTAAATTATTCTTATCTCCATTTACTACTACACTATTGCTACTAATTAAATCATATAATGGTGTGAAATCTTTGGCTTGATATTGGATATTTATGTTACTCTCATAATCAATTACATGCTCATCAATTTCATAGAAAATAATATTATCTCCATGCTTATAATATATGTGATTAATAATTTTGATTTTAGGCTCTTCTGATAACTCAAGAGTCTTCTCTTTAACTTCGCTCCAAGCGCCATAAATGTCAGAGACAATGTACTCTATTTGATAAGTTCCTGGTTCCACAAATCTTGGCAACTCATATTTAAGCTTGTCTCCTGCTATAAACTTAAGCCTTCTTTCTTTGATCCCCTTGTCCTCTCTACTAAACTGAAAGTCTGGGTCATAACTTAAATCAATCAAGAAAAGCTCATACATTTCATAATCTGATCTATAAACATAATCTATGATAAAATCAGCAATCGGTTTTTCATGTACCGCAATAGTAAAGCTAGCTTCATTAGAAAACTCACTTAAGTCACCTCTGCTTGATGGGCTATCTTTTGCTCTAGCATATATTGTATACAATCCTTTCTTAGAGAAAGCTTCTGCATATGTTCCTTCTCGTATCTGGTAATTATCAAGACTATGCTCATAACTAGCAAAGCTGGCATAACCATTAGGATTATCAAATGCATATGGGTTTTGCACAACTTGCCACTCAGTTTTGCTTATTGGGTCTCCTTCAGGGTCAACTACATGAGCAAAGAAACTCATTTCTTCCTCTAATAAGATGGTCGTTAAGTTCAAATAATCACTCACAGTATCTAACATATTGCTAAGAGCTTGTGAGATATCTTCTATATTTTCTATTAACAAGTATCCTTTCTCATTATCAGCAAAAGTGAGAATCTCAGCTTCCTTACCAACTAGACTTTCCACCATTGTTAAATCAGTAATAGAGTTTATGTCATCATCTGTAAGATAGATAATATACTTTGCACTATTTACTCTAAACTCATCTGTAAATTCTTGTTTGTAAGATTTTACAGCTTCACCATTATAATAACCTGTATAATCATTGACTAGCACCCAGTCTGATTCCCAGACTGTCTCTGTCTTAGAAACTGTTCCTTGATAGTATCCTAAATATTGAAGAGTAACCATCCTTATACTACCATCATCATAATAATCATATGTGGTATCAATAAGATTAGAGTTATAATGATGCAAAGTCCCGCTAAATCCATCCTGATTGTAGCTAATAGGACTGTTTTGATGATTATATTGTCCCATAATTGAGCCATCTTGATTATACATAGTCCAGCAATAATAGATAGTAGTCTCATAAACAGTTTTTGAATTTGTAACTGAGATATACCTGCCTTGATCTTCATAATAGGAATCATTTACAACATTTTCAAGTTGTAAGACTCCTAAATATCCTTCTTGACTAAAATATAACTCCTCAGGTGGGTATTCTTCTCCTGTCTCATGTGCTGTGTTAACTTGTTTTGTATTTTGATAGGTATTTAAATCCCATATCTTGACTCTAGCATCATAACCTAGTCTTCTTACATTGTTTGTTATATTAACTCTATTTTCATAAACATAGCTCACATTGTCCTGACTTAATGATTCATCCAGCATGATCAACACATCTAGATTTGCAAAACTGTTTGGTTTATTAGTGTAAATCTGAATAAGCGGACTTAAATTAGCAACTTCAAAGTATTTAGTCAATATAGTTGTTTGCCTATCATGCTCTGTGACAAACTGTAATATTGTATCATGTCCAAACTCTTCTTCAACTTGAACAATCAATTTATACCTTCCTAACTTATCAAAACTTATATCTTCTAATTGGTGAATACAAGATTCAAGCACCAACTCTGTATATTCTTCTGTGTTATCTTTGTCAAACCAGATTTGTAACTTTTCGTTAGTTATAATGTCTCCCTCTAGACTATCTGCTGAGTAATCGTAAACTAAGTTTTCTCCTCTTGTTAAACGAGTATTCCACATGTTGAAAATCACAGCAGGTGGATTGTCTTGGTAGATAGGTATATCAATAGAGTAAGGCTGTGTTATACGGCTCCCATTACTTACCTCTAAGGTAAACCTATAAATTGACTGTCCTTTGACAATAAACGTCTTTAAGCTTTCATCCTTATTATCAAAAAGTATTTCACCACTCCCGTCTATAAGTTCATAGGTCCAATTATACTCTAGTGTAAACTTATCCATTAGTCTTTCGTTCAAGTTAATCGAGTTGTTAACAAGAGATATTTCTCTGTTTTCCATAAGCTTTCCATACACACTTACTTCAACTTTAGGCAAACTAGTTTTAACTTTTACCCACTGATAAACATAGCTATTTATGTTATCTTCGCTCTGGTATCTTAGAGAAATTAAAATATTCTTGTCATTTTCTCCCAGCTCACCTATTGTATTTGCAATATTGTAGCTACTAGAAAAGAACAAATTATAATCTACCTCTATATTGTCAACATTTACAGTAACATTTTTCAAATTAGCCAAATCTGTACTATCTATAGCACCAAGAGGAGAAATGTCAAAAACCTCCCTTGGAATTGTAACTGATGGACTAACTATTTTTATTTCTTGATATTCCTGCATCACAGAGACTCTAATATTTTGGCTAACCACGTCATCATCAAAACAGCCCACTACTCTCTGAGTCAGTTTATATTCAAAATATTGATCGCCTATTGCTGGCAATTGAGCTAAGGCTGAAGATATATCTTCATGCACAAAATTGTAAAAATTGAAATTGACAAAGACATTACTAGAGGAGCCTCTATAAAAATCTGTTTTTTCTCCAGTTATTAAGTTTTTTAACTCAAAAAAATAAGTATCAATATCACCTTGAGAGAAGTCTTGATAATTTAAGATTGAAGTAGTAATATCACCTTCTTCTGTAATCTTAATGTCAGTATTTGCAGTGAAAAGTGCTCTTACAAACTGGCTATCCGTGAAATCTATTTGACCTACATTAAATTCCATTTCACTTGTTTCTCCAGTTACATAGTGAACGATCACTTTACCACTTATGGCAATATTATTGCTCTCTATTATTTCTTTAGATAGATCTATCCTAAAAGTTTCTTTTACCCCATTAACACCATAATTAGTATGGCTTGTTTTGATATGCTGCTCTCCATTTGAAAATACAACTATTTCCCACTTCTCAATATCATAGCGATGATAGTGTGATGACTGCAAAAAGGACATATAAGACTGGTCACACAAGTCTGAGGTATTATTTGGATTAAAATAAGCTTCATCATTTAGCTTAGCCACTATTGAGACTAGAGCTGTCTTCTTGTTGTCAAGCGGAGTAAACTTAATTTCTTCTAAGTTTGTAATATCCCCTTGAACACTAATTAGAGTTTCATTTTTTCTCTTAACTTGAGGAATGGTGAAAGTTTGATACCAGTCACTATGCTTTGTTTTATGAAGCATCCTTGCTAGCCCAGTATTTAAGGTGCTTGGAACTGACTCTACATTAACAAATTGTACTAAATCAGGCTGAGTATTAAAGCTGACAACTTGCTTTTTTTGCGCATCATAAGCTCTTAGTATATTAAAGTCAACAGTACTCTCAATATACTCTCTCACTATATTAGCACCAGGCAAATTATAGGAAACAGCTTTATTAATTTGGCTCTTTTCATTTAAATAATTATTACTTAACTTCCATGGTTTTTTATACCATAATCTACTGTCTAGCGCTGTGTTTGCACTTGAATCCTTAGGAAAAAATGGATTTGGCATTTTATTGCCTTCATATGTATAACCAAGATATCTATACTCGCAAGGTATTCCATTAGGATCGACAAAATATAAAGGCATATCTTGATATTTCTCGTCATGGTAATACTTAATATCTATCGTTCGAGTGTTAGCAGTGAGAAAGTCCCCATAAGCTATTAAATTCATATCTTGCCATATTTTATAATTTAGTGGAAGGCCATCAACATTAAATGATGGTATAAAGTTATTAGCATATCCAATGTTTACATACATAAAGAATATTACTAGTATCACTAAGACTACAATACAATACTTGTTGTTTAGAGCCATCAGACACCTCCATATTTTTCATAGCTCAAGTTTAAAAAAATCATCCAATAAACTGCACTTCAGACTTAACATTAATAGGTATTTCGAGTTTTAGATTCTCTAATATGGTAGAAAGAAATGCAGGATAAATAGTTAACCTGCATTTCAGCTCCAGTTCTAGTTCAGCAATTTCAATCTCTAAATGTGTTAATGTAAAATTTAAAGTTTGGTCTTCTAAGGAGATCAAGAATCTTTCATAAATGATATCCTGTTCTAGATTTATCAGATTTTCATCTATAAATAGTTGTCCTTCTCTACTTTCCTTAGCGATACTAGAGACAACTAAACCATTTGCTATTTGGGTTAGTTCAGTTCTTACATAACTATATACTCTATAGATGTTCATAGTTTCAACTGTCAAAAACATAAGTAGAGCAACTACAACAACTAAGGATATAGTAATAAAGCCTGATTGATTCAATCTCTCCAATAATATCTTCCTTTCCCAAGTATAGTTCTACTAATTGGGACACTGATTTTCAGTCTCTCACTAAACTTAGGTAAAATAACAAATACATCTACACTATCAGTTAGTGTTACAGCAAACTCTTCATTCATTTGAACTCTAAGAGAGCTATCGAGGAGTTGGAAATTGCCATCAAACTCAACTTCTGGGTCTATATTATAAGAAGCAGTGAGTGTCTCAAACAAAACATAAGTGCTTTCATCAACCATACCTTGCCTTTGAATATCCTCTACCAGAGCCTGACATATATTGCTCAGATGAAGATATTGTATAAATGGATAAGGAATGAAAATTGCACTACCTAAAATGCTAATGAAGATAAGCACTCTAAAAATATCTGTTACATACATTTCGCCTCTATTATTAAATCGCTGCATTATTTCTTTATTCTTTTGTTTTCTATGATCCTCCACCGCTTATCAATGCCTCTATATTACTGAACAAGGTTTCAAAAATTCCTTCTATATTATTATTGAAAACTCCGAGCACAACCGATCCTATAGCAACACCAATTGCTATTTTTATCGCCATGTCAACTACTGCATTACCCTCATTACTAAACTTACTTCTTAACTCTAACATTTTAATTATTAAGTAATTAATCAATATTTTCCTCCTAATATAATACTCTTAAGTGCTGATAAATAAATACTATTGTTGAATAACCTACTATTGCTAGAAATCCAAGAAAAATAGATACTGATGTCCATCTTAAATTTTTCGGTCTAGCTTCAAGTTCTTCTCTATCTCTTTTTATAATAATATGCCTCACTTCTTGCTCTAAGGTATAAAAATATACGCTTTGATCAACCCCTTTATTAGCATTAATCAATCCAGTTACAAGAAAAGTTAGTATCTGAATGCTTAATCTTCTATCAAAATTTATTAAGGCAACCTCATAACTTCCTGTTTTTAATTCAGAAAGCAAAATATCTAGTTCATACTTCAATTCATCTTTGGCAACTTCTCTATACTTCTCAACTGCACTTACTAAATCAAATTCTTTATTAAAAGACTGAATCAAAAAATTGATAAACTGTGGCAGTTCTTTAGTTAGGTTATCAGAATACTGGCTTGCTTCCTCTTTAAGTTTAGATTTGCTATTGATGATAGATAAAGGAGCGAGTACAAATATCATTAAACTTAATAGATTCATGCCTAACATTATAAGTAAAAAGCTACTTGCAAAATATAAGAAACATTTCAAAATAAGTTCCACATAAAACTCTTCAGGTGTAAGCTTTTTACTACTTCTTCTTAATAAAAGCTCTATTTCTTGCTGCTTATGTGGAGTAAGTTTAATGAATCTAGCTAAATACTCTTTGATTCTAACAGCAATAGTCTTTTTATCTTTATTACTCAGGCTTTTAATTGCTTTAATTGCTACATCATCAGATAACCCTAAAGCACATTCTAGCAAAACACTTATTCCATATGCCAAACATACAAAAATAGGCAATATTAAATTCATAACTTTATTCACCTAACCCAATTGGTTTATTAATTATTATTACTTGAGAAGTTGATATCATTAAAATGAAATAATTAACTGCGATGAGAAGCTGCCCCATTATTGTGCTAGTCAAGTAATAATACATCTCATAAAACGCCAATCTCATTACAAAAGGTGTTAAAGCAGCAATTAGAACCAATTGGAAATGCTCTTTATAAAACTTATCTCTATAAATTTCAAAATTATTGATACTCTTTTGCGCATCTGTCATCTCGCTAACTACTGCAGGTAACACCTTAATATAGTCTCTATCATCGACACACTGAACAACTACATTACACCATCTATAAAAGTAATAATTGTTAATTCCTTCTTTAAGCTTATCAACCCCCTTTACTAAATCTGAATCAATAACATCTGCTCTTACCAAAAACTCTGCAAACACCTCCCTAATACTTTTTGGTATTCTGTGCAGATTGTCTCTTATTGATTTAATTAAGTCATGATTTTTTACATAATGACTTGTTATCATTGATAATGCAAAGTTGAGATCTTTATTAATTGTTGTTAAATATGAGTAGTAATTAAATAACAGTACATGGTAAGCTAGATATATCATACCGATGGGAATCAATACTGCTAATAAGTAATTTTTAGAGTAAGCAAAAGCTAAAAATACCAGTGAAGTAACTATACCTAAGACTTGAACTGCCTCTATATAAGTAATCTTGCTCTTTGTCTGTATAAAAATGTACTCTATTTTTTCAAGCTTTACTTTTACTTCTCCAAAAGCAACTTTGCTCAATGCATAGTTGAAAATACTTGTATTGAGTTTTCTGACTTTTCTTAATATTACTAGCGGCAACCTTAATATGTAAAAACCCCAAAGTGCATCCATTGATATTAAAAGAAATAAAAACAGTAAAAGGTTAATCATTAGTGCTCCAATTCTTACCGGCATATTTCTTAACAATCTCTTGTGAGCAACCATTTCTAAACAACCTATTGGCTAGCTTATTGCTAATTGGATTTACCCTAATGTGTTCCCCTTGCACTTTACTTATATTTCCCTTGTTATCAAACTCTATATTTTTAACATGAAACTTATAAAGGGTTTTACCATATATCCTTTTTTTAGCATCATCATATCCTTTGACTTCAAATATCTCAATATACTTTCTTGTATAGTCTGGCAATTGAGCTTTGAACACCATAAGTGGGAATGCTGAGATTATAAACTTCATTAAAAGAGATTCACTTAGCTGAGAATTTTTCATCATACACATGCTCAAGATCCTATCATATGCTTCAATTGCGCTATTTGCATGCAGCCCGGTTAATATTGCATGACCAGTTCTACCTGCTTCTACAGCTATCAACGCAGCTTCATCTCTTATCTCAGCAGGCACTATAATATCAGGATGAAATCTCAATGCCGTTTTGAGGAGGTTAGTAAAAGCTATACTCCTGCTGGGATCATCACTTTCTCTGGTTTTTGTAAAAATCACTCTATTGTTATAGTCATCTTCAACAAATGTTTCTCTCGTGTCTTCAATAACAAAAATTCTCTTGCTTTTAGAAAACGTTGCTATTAAAGAAGCTATATCAGAGGTTTTTCCTGAAGAAGTTCCCCCAGCAATTCCTACGCTTACTCCATGAGATAGGCATGTTACTAAAAATTCGAACTCTTCTTTTAAACAAGTACCAGTTTTAACATACTCTTCAATCTCAAAGACTTTAGCTTTTTGCTTTCTTATGGAAAACACTACACCAATGTCCTCGTCAACTATGGGAGCAATCATAGCAGATATCCTAGTACCAGAAGATATATAGCTATCCCCAATGGGTTGTTTTTCGTCTAGAATTACTCCTCCTATCCTCATCATCTTCTTAATAATATTTACACCCTGCTTAATGTTATTGAATCGGTCTGGTATTTTCCTCCAGCCAGTCTCACTAACAATCTCAATATCTTTCCAGGAGTTGCCATTTATTTCTTCAATTTGATTGTCATAAATGTACTGTTCTAAAAAGGCAAACCCCACTAAATCATCAAAAAGCCTATTTACTAACTCTTCAAAGTTTATGCTATAAGTTTCCTTTTCTTTATTATTAAGATACAATCTTATTAAATCTTTAATATTACTCTTGGTATCCTCGTTATCAAGCATAATAAGAAGCTCTTCTGAAAAATTAGTGCTTAGCCAGTTCCTCATATCTTCCACCAAATCACCATACATAACTCCATCTATTGCATCATCTTCGTTGACTTTACTACTCATTTCATCTATTAGATCATAAATGCTCTTATTTTTTATGCTAAACTTCCTCCTCACTTCATTTTATTTCCTGGGCAATTTTCTTTGCAGTTTTA
This sequence comes from Clostridia bacterium, assembly GCA_003557085.1. Classification (GTDB taxonomy): domain Bacteria; phylum Bacillota; class UBA994; order PWPR01; family PWPR01; genus PWPR01. The sequence continues at coordinate 9,899 of PWPR01000024.1, forward strand.
AAAAACTTTCTGTTACTCCGCTTACTAGTAGTAATACCTCTCAGAGCATGCAATTTTAACAGCTTGTTTTCTTTGATTTGATGTGCAAAATTAATTCCAAGCTGCTGCTCTATGATTTTTGAGCTAATTTTCTTACTTGACATATTTAGTATGTATGAAGCTTTCTCATTTATTTTAAGCTTACTCATCAACATAATGTTAGAACAGTAGAAAGCTAAGCTTTCTAGCTCTGGTTTTACAAGAAAGTAAACTTCATCAGCCCTTATCAATGCCTGCCTTGTAATAACATGATTATAGTTTGACTCACAATCTATAATAAGAATTTGATGCTTATCATTTACATAGTCTATTAGATTTGCAACTTGTTCATCTGTGATATGGCTAGACATTATGCTATGTTCTTTTAAAGACATATCATAAATACTAAGCTTTTTATTATCACTATAGCTGTGATTAATGCCTGTTTGGCTAGGATCTCTTAAGGCTCTGAATATAGAATGCTTTTTAACAACATCACTAAAGAACAAAGATATTGTTGGAGATAACAAGCAAGCACTCATAATTGCGACTCGTTTATCCTTCGATAGCAAATCTGCTATGTTAACAGCTATAGTTGTTTTGCCAGCACCTTTGCTGCCCCATATTGCAATTATCAACGACTCTCATCTCCTTAACTTCTATCTATTAAGATAAAATGCAACTTGCTTGAATTATCAAGCTCAATGAGTTTTACTGCTTGCTCCATACTGCATTTTATAATAATAGCTTCTGGCATTACGTTTCGACTATCGACAACATTAAATATGTCTCTTCTAGAACTGCTAATGCTTTGCCCTTGTCTATCTACTACATCATAAACATATAAGCTTTCTAGATTATCCTTAACTTTTAAACTTTCACCTCTGACATAACTCAATGCAGCTACTAGGTCACCAGGCTGTACTTTTCCAGCAACACTTTCCGCCAAACCATTAAACTTGAGAGAAACAAGTACAAAATCTTCTATAAAAGGATCTTTTGTGTGAACGATCTCGTCAAGCACCTTTTTAAAAGTAATAATATCCCCTTGGAATATTTGACTAATAGCAAATTTATCTGTTTGGATATAGTCCTTAAAGTAATCTTCTGGCAACTCTGTGCGACGCATATATCTAATCTCAGTATTGTCTTTATCCAAAGCTTCATAAGGTTCAATATCCTCTGATGCTATTAAAACTCTTACTATTTCATACTCAATTTTATTTAAA
>PWPR01000125.1 GCA_003557085.1 Clostridia bacterium
CTTTTTGCAAAACTTGCAAAAAGCTATTTATTAAGAATATAATCGATTAATAAATTAGATTAAATACTTCAATATTAACTATAGTTGTACCATTTTCAACAAATAAGTCAATATTTGTTGTTGGTAAATCATCACCATTAATAGTTTTATCTGTTAAGTTGATTGTAAAATCCTGATTACCTCTTAGTAAAACAGAGTTTGTTCTAGCTATGTAGTTTACTTCAAATCCTAGTGCATTAGCAGCAGCTCTCAGTGGAGCGTAATATACTCTATTAATAACTCTGGTTTCAATTTCCAGTAGAGCTGGCTTATCTATTGGGGTGAATCGAGTTCCTTCGTCAATGTCGTAAACTGGTAGTAAATGAGCGTCGTCAATAATTGTTTGACGGATTTCGTGTGAATCATAACTATTATTCTTAGTATCTACAACTCTCACAAACTCAAACTCTACTTGAGGATCAACTAAGATGTATGGATATGTTATAACCATAATGGCTGGACCATCAGGTTCATGTTCGCTAACTGTGACAACTAATACTTTGCCATGTTTTGTAACGCTTTCAACTTCTAAGAAGTAGCCACCAGTTCTTTTCTCACCCATTGTGATAAGAACAAGTTTTTGACCATCACGGTCTATTATGGTAAAACCACGATGTTCTTGATTGTTTTCAATAATTTGCTCAACTGATTGATCGGCTTCTTTAATTATTTCAAAATCTTCCAATTCAATTCCCTCTGTATAATCAGGAAGACTTGCTACTTCGATAAAAATAATCTCTGCATATTTCTCCTTAAGCTCGATATGGCTTTGTTGAGTAGCATCCTCATCTCTTGACAAATAATAAATTTCAAAATTACCATCAGAGTTGATATTCCTACTTACTACTTGAAGATTTGCTTCTCTCATGTCTGTTAAAAGACTTACATAAGTTAATTCCTCATTTTCAAAAGGAAATTTCATTTTAGAATCATCAATTTTGTTATGGTTATATTCTGTAGTAGATGAAATACTAACTTCAACATCATCATAGTCTTCTAAGAGTTCAATAATTAAATATGGATAAGTAATAACTTGAGTAACAAAAGAATCACTATCTGGAGATATCTCAGCTACTCTAAAGAAAGCTTTGCCATCTCTTTCAAAAAAATCTTTAATCTCTAAAGAATAGCCACCTGTATTTCTTTGTCCAAGTGTAATAAGCAGGTAATTTAAGCCATTTTCTGAAATCATATGATAACCTTGTTCATATTTATGCTCTTCAATATACTCCTGAAGTTCACTAGGTACCTGATTAACGATTTGATAAAGTTGTTTGCTAATAAGATTTATCTCATTATTAGCTAAAGCGCCAGTTCCTAAACTTACAAGTAGACTTAATGTAAGAATAGTTGTTAAAAATTTTTTCATTTTTGCACACTCCTTTTTATTAGTTTGTTTATGTGTTCAATGTTAAGACGCATTAAATATAAAAATGTTTCCTATAATTTAATATTTTCATACTAAAGTAGGAGATGAATATCAAACTAGTGACTGATGTGGAAGCCTTATTTCTTAGATAAAATGTAATTACAGTAAAAATATCGGAGGGAATTATAATGGCAAAAGCATTAAGAGTAGAAAATTTGTTTAAGAGTTATGGTGATACTAATGTAATCAAAGGACTTAGCTTTGAAGTAAACCAAGGTGAAATATATGCACTCCTAGGCCCTAATGGAGCTGGAAAAACAACTACACTTGAAATGATTGAGGGACTTAGAAATGCAGATTCAGGAAAAATTGAAATTCTGGGTCTAAGTAATTCAAAAGACAAAACTGAGTTGCTAAAAAGAGTAGGTATCCAATTGCAAGATTCAGGGTTACCTGAATATATGACAGTAGATGAAGCTATAAAATTGTTTAGCTCAATAAGAGGAAATGATATTGAGGCAGCTTTAATTAGAGAATTTGACTTAGAAGTTCTAGGTAGTAAAAAGTATGATGAGCTATCGACAGGACAAAAAAGAAGGCTAAATTTATTTTTAGCAATTGCCCATAAGCCAGAGATTGTTTTTTTAGATGAGCCAACAGCTGGTCTGGATGTAGAAAGTAGAAAAAAATTACATAATTATATAAAAGAACTTAAAAAAAGAAACATTACAATTATACTATCATCACATGATATGGCAGAGGTGGAAGAGTTAGCTGACAAAGTTGGTATTATTCTTAATGGCAAGATTAGATTTGAGAGTTCTCCAAAAGAGTTGACAGCTGGCAGTGAGAACTTAACAAAGATATCGATCAAACTTTCTAATGATAAGTATTTTAACTTTCATAGTAATTTGATTGAAAGAAGCGAAGAAGATAATGGTTATAAAATATACTTTACAAAAGATTCAATAAATCTAGTGCTAGACATGATGAAAAACATTAAGAGTAATGATTTAACACTTGTGGACTTTAGAGTAGAAAAACCAAGTTTGGAAGAAACATTTATTCAAATATTAAATTCAAAAATGGAGGTAATTTAACATGAGAGCGTTTATTAATCAATTTATCTATGAGTTAAAAGTAGGAGTTAGAAATAAGACTTCTTTAATGATGACTTATCTTATGCCTATAGGATTTTACTTTATGATGGGTTTTATAATGATAGGGATTAATCCAGATTTCCAAGATCTCATAATTCCAGCAATGTTGGTGTTTAGCGTAATGACAAGTACTCTGATGGGTATACCAACTCCTTTAGTAG
>PWPR01000018.1 GCA_003557085.1 Clostridia bacterium
AGAATACAGAAAATACTTATCAGATTCAGCTGCACAAAAAAATGCATCAATCATGATTCATGATTGATGCATAAAGGGTTTTTATTATTTATACTGTCTACTTGACAGGGGCATGTTCATTGGGGTGCTTCTCTTTTTTTTATTTTACCATTTAACTTTTTGGTGTCTAACAAACTATACTAGATCCAAAATCTCTCACTGAAGTTGCCACTGTTTATAAGCTCAATTTTTAGTACTACAAAGCCTAAATATTTGCTTATACATTATGTATAATTATATAACTTTCAAAATAATTTCTATAATAAATCTTGACATTATTTTACATCTTTTAATATAATATACTTGCAAAATTTAGACAAGGAGAGATTGAATGAGACTAAACCTGAAAAGATGTCGCACTGTTAAAGGATTAACTAGTAAAGACATGGCCCGATTATTTGGAATTTCTGCTTCATATTATTATAAAATTGAAAGCGGAACTAGAAATGCTCGATATGACTTGGCTCTGAAAATTGCTGAGTACTTTGCTTGTGAAACTTTAGAAGACTTAAAGAAATTATTTTTTATGTTTGAAAACTATCAACAATATGAGAGATTCAAGAAGAAAGAGAACTTAAGCTTTTTATAAGCACTTATAATTTTTATTTTTAAATCTAAAAAATACCGGTATTTTTTACAACAAAAACTCCTTCAAGCAACTATATCTTCCCAAAGTATAGTTACATACCTTTCTATAATAGCTACTACATTTATAAATATTTGAATCCATGTTACAACTAAGCTAATAAATAGTTCCTAAAATGAATAAATATACTTTTTAGCTAATAATTCTTGTTTTACAAGTCTTTAATCACCTAAATTGCAAAATTAACGTGCAGAAAAATTCACATTAAGCACATACTTGAAAACAGTCACTTTTATGGCGCGAAAGCTACTTGATAATGAGGCATGGTATGATAAGTTTTCATATCAAAAAGCTAGATTACTTTCTGCAATCATACCATGAGAGGCTCGTTGTCAAGTAGTCGTGCAATAAATCTTATACAATGTTAAGAAGCTCATTCCTAATAGCTTGCTCAGGAGTTAAATATCCTAGTATTTTTCTAGGCAAGTCATTACACCAATCCTGGATTCTCTTTATTGCTTTAGAACTGTAATCCTTAAGGCTTTTTCCTTTTGGAATAAATCTTCTAAGTAAGCCATTATATCTTTCATTACTTCCTCTCTCAAAAACAGAGTATGAATGAGAGAAGTATATCAGTGTTCCTTTATCCTTCTTTAAGGATACTAGTTTTGCAAATTCTGACCCATTATCTGCTGTAATAGATCTGAATATTCAAGAAAAATCATCACCTACTTGAGAAGCATAGTCGTATTGCGGTAGTGTAAAATATTTTGTGTACATTAAGAAATCCTTTCACAAGAGTAATTAATAGGATAAAATTTAATTATGAAAGTGGAGGATTTTTTTAATGGAAAGAAAAGAAAATATTAAAGAGTTAGTAAGTCAGATGATGAAGGAACAAGAGATTGACGGATTAGCAGATCTTCAAGAAGTATTGAAAGAGATGCTAAAATCTGGAGTTGAAGAGTTACTAAGTGCTGAGTTAGAAGATGAATTGGGTTACAAAAAGTATGAAAGAAAAACCAAGAAAAATAGCCGAAATGGCAGCTCCAAAAAGACAGTTCGGTCCGATTATGGGAATCTTGAGTTAGATATTCCTAGAGATAGATTATGAGAATTTGAGCCAAAAGCAGTACCAAAACACTCAAAAGATATTTCTGCAATAGAAGATAAAGTAATATCGATGTATGCAAAAGGAATGAGTCAAAGAGATATATCAGCTCATATAGAAGATATGTATGGGATACCACTTTCAGCATCTTTAGTATCAAAGATGACAGATAAAATAATTCCATTAGTAGAACAATGGCAAAACAGAGCGTTAGAAGAAAGATATCCTTTTATCTTTATGGATGCTATACATTACAAAGTAAAACATGACAATAGAATAGTTAAAAAGGCTGCTTATGTGGTTTTAGGGATTAATTTAGAGGGTTTTAAGGACATATTAGGGATTTGGATAGGTGAAAATGAGTCTAGTAAGTTTTGGTTAAAGATATTAACAGACCTTAGGAATAGAGGAGTTAAGAAAGTAGATATCTTTAGTGTTGATGGATTGACTGGTTTTAAGGAGGCCATTTTAGCTTCATATCCCGATTCAATTATCCAAAGATGTGTAATACACCAAATTAGGTCTTCAACAAAATATGTTTCATATAAAGATATTAAGCCATTAATGAAAGATCTAAAAGCAGTATATAAAGCACCAAATGAAGAAGAAGCATATCGTACTTTAGAGTTATTTAAAGAGCATTGGAATCATCATTACCCCACTTGCGTTAAGTCATGGTATGAAAATTGGGACGTCATATCCCCATTTTTCAAGTACTCTGAAAACATTAGAAAGATCATGTATACTACAAATATCATTGAAAATTTACATCGCAAATTCCGTAAAATAACTAAAGGAAAGCTGTATTTAGTACCGATATGGCACTAGCTAAGATATTATATCTTGTCTCACAAGATGCCGTTTCTAAATGTAACCGAAGGGTGAAAAACTGGGACTTGATAAGAAATGAGCTATCAATTTTACATGATAGCCCATTAACAACTTAACTTTTATTTACTCTTGTGATTTGTTTCTTTATATATTTACACAAAACTATTTACAGTCTCATTATTGCATTGTA
>PWPR01000185.1 GCA_003557085.1 Clostridia bacterium
CATGATTCATGACGGAGTAAATAAAGCATTAATGGGAATCACTACAATCGAAGAAGTAAGAAAAGCGGCCAAGGCCTAATTAATTTAAAAATATATGAAAGAAAAAAAGGTGCTTCTTATAGACAACGACGATTTTTTCAGGAAGCTTTATAAAAATAAATTAGAAAAAGAGGAAGGAGTGACTGTTTTGGAGTCAAAAAATGGTTTGGAGGCCTTTGAGATAGTTAAAAAAGAAAAACCAAGCTTGGTAGTTACCGAAGTTACCATCCAAGGAGGGAGTGGTTTTACTCTTTTGAAAAAAATTAAAGAAGATAAAGAATTGACCGATATTCCGGTCATTATTTTGACAAAACTGGCTCAAGAGAGTGATAAAAAACATGGCATTGAATTAGGAGCTGATTATTACTTAATAAAATCAGAAAATGTTTTTTCTGAGATAATTGAGATAATCAAAAAAATATTAGATATAAAGGAGGAATAAATAATATTATAACATGCCGCTACTTGAAAAAATAAGCACTCAAGAGAAGCTTGATTTTATTAAAAACATGATGCTTCTGGTTAGAAGCGGAAAACCGGTTAATGAATCATTCGGACTTCTCTCTGAGCAAACCAAGTCGCCAGTACTTTCTAAATCTCTTTTAGAAGCTAAAGAAAAAGCCGAAAAAGGACTTCCGATACACGAAATACTTGATCAAAACCCTAACTTCGACAAGATTTTTGTTTCTTTTATTAGAGCTGGAGAAGAATCAGGTACATTAGGAGAGAGCTTGGAATATTTAGCTAGCTGGTTAGAGCGAAGTAATAGATTAAAAAAAGAGATTAGTTCAGCCACTCTTTATCCAAAAATAATTGTTATTTTTGCTAGTTTGTTAGGGCTTTTGCTTTCTATTTTTATATTACCTCAATTAATACCGGTTTTTACATCACTGGGAGGAGAATTGCCTTTACCAACCAGAATACTGCTTTATATCTCCGAACTTATGCAAAATAGCGGAGTTTATATCGTTGCTTCTATTTTGGCATTTTTGGTAATGTTTTATTTTATTTTGAAGTTAAGGCCAGTAAGAAGAATTTGGGACAGAATGATGCTTAATTTACCGATTTTTGGAACTATGGCAAAAGAGTACCAGTTAACTATAATTTCTCAACTTATTACGACACTCTTTAGGAGTGGATTAACTATTAATACATCGCTTGAAATAATCTCTGAATCAGTAACTAATGTTATATACGAAGAGGCCTTGGATGAAATAAAGATAAGAGTGGCTAAAGGAACTAGCTTGGCTCAAACTATTAAAGATTATCCAGATCTTTTCCCGCCAGTTTTTGTGTCAGTTGTTTATACCGGAGAAGAGACCGGTTCTTATAGTCAATCATTTGAATACCTGTCTGACTTTTTTGCTTCTAGTGTAAGCGACAAAAGTCAAAGGTTACCAACTATTTTGGAACCACTTTTGCTTATTTTAATTGGTTTTTTTGTTTTATTCATCGCCGGTGCTTTGATCTTACCGATTTATGAGTTAATGGATACTATATAGAAAATCATTTAATGCTTAATTTTATTAAAACTTTATAACCCATCAGCCGAGTGGATTGTCAACGCAAAAATATTTTATCACCAAAGAAAGGATTTACTCTTGTTGAGCTTTTGATTGTAGTTGCTTTAATAATCATTTTTGTGGTTTTGACTATTCCTTTTGGGATTAATATCTATCGCTCAGAATCAATTGAGTCCGAAACCAGAATGATTGCTTCGGTTATGGAAAGAGCTAGATCATATGCTGTTAGCGGAAGAGAAGATAGTGATTGGGGAGTTAAGTTTTTTCATGAAGAAAAGGAGTACGAGTTTTTTAAGGGGAGTGAATACGCTCAAACTGACTACAATCAAAGATTCAAATTCTCCTATGGACTAGAAATTCAAGGGATTGAAACTGTAGTTTTTGAAAGGTTTACCGGAAAACCAACAGTTACTGGGACAGATCATGGAATGGTATTATCCTTAGAGGCCTCTGATATTGGTGAGACTTCGGCTACAATAAGAGGGGAGTTGACTACAATGGATGGAGAAGAATCAGTTGATGTTTATTTTAATTGGGGGCAAGATGATGATTTGTCAGATCCTACATCTACTACTCCAGAAACTCTTATTGAGCCAATAATTTTTGACTACGAGTTAACTGATCTTAATTCTGATACTACTTATTACTTCCGAGCAGTAGTAATAAAGGGAGAAGAAGAAATAGAAGGAGAGATTATTAGTTTTTCAACCCTTAAAGAAATAACCCCTCCATCAGTAACCACCAATGCAGCAACTAGCATCGACGAAAACTCAGCAGTCCTTAATGCCAACCTTACCGATATGGGTAATGATTCTTCAGTAGATGTTAGTTTTGAATATTCCGCTAACTCAAACTTATCTGACAGCTCAACTGTAGGTGCTGACACACTAACTAATACCGAAACCTTCAATCACTCATTAAGTGGACTTGACCCTGATACAACATATTATTTCCGAGCAATGGCTACTAATAGTGCAGGAACTACTAACGGAACAATTCTTAACTTCACTACTAATCCAGAAATAACCTCTCCATCAGTAACTACTAACTCAGCAACAAGCATTGACGAAAACTCAGCAGTCCTTAATGGAAACCTGACAGACATGGGGGGAGATAGTTCAGTAACTGTCTCTTTTGAATATTCGACTAACTCAAATCTATCAGACGCTTCAACTGTAGGCATTGATGCACTAA
>PWPR01000056.1 GCA_003557085.1 Clostridia bacterium
CATTACTGTAGAAGCAGAAAATGGCCTAAAAGGTAACACTATCTATCTTGATATAGTAAGCGTTGGGGCTACGATTAATATTATGCTGGCAGCAGCTGGAGCAGAAGGTGTTACTGTAATAGAGAATGCAGCAAGAGAACCAGAGATAGTAGACGTTGCTAACTTCTTGACAGGAATTGGAGCAAGAGTTAGAGGCGCTGGTACAGGTACAATTAGAATAACAGGTACACCAGAGCGCTTCGGAGTTACTCACCCTGTAATCCCTGATAGAATAGAAGCAGGAACATGGTTAGCTTTAGCTGCAGCAAATAATTCTGATATTATAGTAGAAAATGTAATACCAGTTCATTTGGAGTCAGTCATAGCTAAGCTTAAGGAAATGGGTGCAAAAGTAGAAGAAGGTGAAGATTATGTTAGAATTGTTTCTAATGGTAATCTTAGGGCAGTTGATCTTAAGACTTTCCCATATCCTGGACTAGCCACAGATATGCAGTCTCAAATGATGATACCACTTATTAAAGCAAGTGGAGTATCAACAGTTATAGAGAATATCTATAATAATAGATTTAAATGTGTCAATGAGCTTGCTAAAATGGGTGTGAAAATTAAGGTAGATAATAATATAGCTGTAATTGAAGGACCTCAGAAGCTAAGCGGGGCTACGGTTAGAGCAACAGATTTAAGATGTAGTGCAGCTTTGGTGATTGCTGGTCTCTGCGCTGAAGGGGAGACAGTCATGGAACATGTTTATCACCTAGACAGAGGCTATGAAAAAGCTGTAGAGAAGCTGCAAGCAGTTGGAGCAGATATTACAAGAGAAGAAGCATAAGCAATTAGCAAAAGACGTAGTGGTACAACTCCCAAACTACGTCTTTTTTAATTTCCAGGTAATGATATGTAATCAGCTGTTAATAAGACACTTTCCTCTTTAGCCTTGATATCAAGTATGCCAATAACTAGGATTTCATCAATACTGATATTGTCTATTTCTAGAGTGGTGGCTGCTGAGGTAGTTGCTTTCACATAGACCTTGTCTAAATGCAAGCCTGTTAAAACTTCAACATACAGCTTATTATCTCTCACTTCTAAAACCCTAGCAGTGATGTTCCTTTTTGTAGTACTAGGAGTCTCTTCTGGTGGAGAAGCTGGATTAATAAAAGTTAACATTATTATTAAAATCATAAAAGGTATTAGAAATTTCTTCATAATACCTTATGACAATTTTTATGACTAATTTGTTCCAAAGAAACCTAAATTACATTACCTTTTCTAAATTGAAAACTGGCTTTAACTCACCAATAATATCTTTCCTGTGGTTTTTTAGTTTTGGATTATGGAAGCTATTTAGCTCTTTTTGTTGTTTTTCATTTAAAAAACCTAATTGGTCTAAAACTTCTACCATCGCAGCACTAGCTGCAATACCATTTCCATCTTCTATTTTCAGAGCGATGCCTATATTTTTATCAATTAACCCCACGCAATAGACTCCTTGAGCCCCACTTTTGTTAACCCAGGCACCTTTTCCTGAAGAGAGTAAAGCAGTGCAAAACCGCTCAGATCCGGCAACTTTTGAAGGATGTTTAAACATTGCTTTAGCAATTCTTATAGCAGCTTGAGCCATTGAATCTGGTAGGTATAGTGGTGTAGCAAAGTTTGCCCATGCTCTAGCCATCTGGTAAACAGTTAAGCCATGGACAGGCACTCCGCAGCCATCAATTCCTATTTCAATTTCACTTTCATCTATATGAGCACACTTAGCCATAGAGCTGAGCATTGCTTGTTGTACAGGATGATCTAGCTCGGTATAATTATCCAAAGACCATTTCTTGTAATTAGCTAATGCTAACATACCAGAATGTTTTCCAGAACAATTACTATGTATCTCTGATGGAGTAATTCCTTTTCTTACTAGTTCATCAGCCGCTTTTCTAAATACAGGTGGATGAAAACCACATTGTAGATAGCTAGCATCTAAACCAATTTTGCTTAAAATGGACTGCACAGTTTGGGTATGCTCTACTTCACCACTATGTGAAGCACAAAAAATCGCGAACTCACTCTCTTCAATCCCATAATGATCAACTGCACCACTTTCAAGAACAGGAATTGCTTGAATGGGTTTAGCTGAAGAACGAATAAATGTCATTTTCTCAATAGGGTCTCCAGCTTTATACAAAAGGTCGCCTTCTGCATTAACTACTGCAATATCTCCCCTATAGATACTTTCTACTAAATTACCCCTTGTTGCATGTACAAGTTCTATACTCATTTATCTTCCTCTTTTCTTCTCTTGTCTTATCTAATAATACACATATCATGATATACTGTAAACACAGAGATTAGCTATATTTAGATTATCTTAATTAATTAGCAAGGTGGTGGAACTATGATTCTATCTGTTTGTCTAAACCCTTCAATCGACACTGCTATATATGTTGATGAGTTCACATTAGGCCAGATTAATCGCTCAAACAAAGTAGTTAAGGTTGCTGGAGGAAAAGGCAATAATACAGCTAGAATAGTTAAAGCTATGGGAGAAGATGTAGCAAGTTTTAATCTGATTGGAGGATATGAAGGTCAGTTTATTCTTGAGCATCTTAGGTCTTTAGATATTAAATGTCATTACAATCTCATTAAAGGAGATAATCGCAGGTGTATTGCTATTCTAACAGAGCCTTTAACTGAACTTAGAGAAGCTGGTCCTGAGATATCAATAGGTGAGTATCGTGAAACACTTTGTAAGTTTTCTGAATTAGTTAAGGACTATAAAGTAATAACAATGTCTGGTTCACTTCCTTTAGGAATGCCAGAGAGCATTTATCATGAGTTAATTGAAATAGCGAAGCAAGAAGGTGTAAAGGTGCTACTTGATGCTAAATCTAAAGCGCTAAGTTTAGGTATAAAAGCTAAGCCATATTTAGTTAAGATTAATGAAGAAGAGTTGCTTGAATACATGAATCAAGAGAAATTGTCTAAGTTAGAAGTTGTTGAGGCACTTAAGTATATTCAAAGCCAAGGTGTTAAGATTGCGATAGTGAGTTTAGGAGAGAATGGTATGATTGCTAATTGGCAGGGAAATATTTATCAAGTGGCTGTCCCAGAAATTAAAGTAGTCTCTCCTGTTGGTGCAGGGGATGCAGTTCTTGGAGCACTTGCTGTAGGGATAAGCCGTGAGCATACTGTGGAAAAGGTGTTGAAAAGTTCAGCAGCAATGGGTTCAGCAGCAGCACTTAAAGCTGCTACTGGAGAGTTTTGTAGTGGAGATTATCTGAAAATTTTAGAAAAAATTGAGTTAAGTTTATTAGGATAAAATGATTACAGCAATGATTGTCAGACCTATGGCTATTAGCTCGTGCTTTTTAATTTTTTCTTTAAAAATTGCTATCCCCATTATGTTTACAAAAATAATAGAACCTGCTGAAGTCATCGGGTAGACAATGGGAGCTGGTAAAGAATTTAGGGCTAGTAGCAAAAACGTAGCTGTAAGCTGATTAAATACCCCTACTAAAATTCCAGCTATTAACTCAGCTTTCCCCCATGTCTTAGGGGTTTTGTAAGTATATATAGCTGAGATTATAAAAGCACTACCAAAAACAATCAATAAGAAGAAATTTCTATATTCGATAATTCCATAAATTTGAAATGTCTTACTAATGAGAGCACTTAATCCACCCGTAATGAACTGTAGCATTAGAGTCAATCTAATGGTAAACTTCTTAGCTGCTTCAGGTTGCAAATTAGCAACTAAGACCCCTACTATAGCGAGAAAAATACCAATCCACTGAAATGGAGAAGGGATTTCACTCCATAAAACTATGGATAAAAGAATAGGAATAATCATACCTGCTCTACTAAACATTCCAGATATTCCTGCGCCATAGTTCCTCACACTAATCTGCATGGCAATCAGTCCAACAAAATACAAGATTCCTGCAAACGCACCTAGCAATAAAGCATAAATAGAAATGCTTAAAGTACTAAATATGCCACCTTGTAAGACCATGCTTAGCTCAGAAAAAAAGCTTTGAAATGCATCTATACCAAGATTAATTTCTAAATTAGCCCTTATTACAAAAGCAAAACTAACAAAAACAGCAGCTAAATAGTTTACACTAGTGATAAAGTTGCGGTTTAAGTCTTTTCCTTCAGTTATTTTAAATATAGCAGCCATAGCTGTAGAAGCTAGAACTGTTAGCAAAATATAAATCATTAGGTTCTCCTTTTGCTGCAAACTAAAGGAATTATAGCAGATATTACAGCTATTTGCTACAAAGGTATCTTATTTAGTGAGCCATTTTCATATCTTATAATAAAATCAAATCTATTAAAATCTAAGCATAGCTCAAAATCATCTAGTGGAGAATGCGCTTGTTCTGGGTCAAAAAATCTCTTGCCAGAACCAAAGCGTAAATTATGTTTTACTAAGTCTAAGTCAAAATCTTCTTTCACTAGAAGTGCTTCTAAGTAATCAGCAAAAAAGTCATCCTCATCATTGCGAATCAGACCACCAGAACCTAAAGCTACGATTGAGAGTATTTCGGGGTTTTGAGCTTTAATATATTTAGTTATAGCCTTTGCATTAACAAAGCTTCCTGTTAGTATTTGGGAGGCATTTTTGGCGCTTAAGAGACCTTTAGTCCCTGCACTTGTAGTCATTACAACAGTTTTGCCAGTAAGATTTTCTCCTTTAATTTGACTAGGTGAATTATTGTAGTCAAACTGATCAATAATTACTCCTTCACGCTCACCAACAAGTATAATGTCAGGGAATTCTTCTTTTAGATTGTAAGCATGTTCTATGTCATCTGTAGGTATGATTTTATTTACTCCTGCTTCAAATAGATAGCAAGCGGTGGAGAAGGCTCTAAAAACATCAATAACAACAGTCATTCCAGTAGCTTTTTTTGCTCCTTCTATTAGATATAATTTCCTAATCTCCATAAGAGTATCTCTCCTTGTAATATTCTTTAGCATAATTCAAAAACTTAGGTTGAAGCTGTGGATAAGTCTGTGGAAAAGGTATGGATTTTGCAAAAACTCGCTCGCTAATTTCATATTTTGGCAGTTCAGCTAATGAGCTGACAATTGCCAGATAAAGTCTCCCTGGCTTACCTTGATAGATATAATCTGCAATCGCTTCTAATTTAAATTCAATAGCTCCAGTTTCTTCATACAATTCTCGCTTAGCACAATCTAGTGAAGTTTCACTTTCCTCTAAATGACCAGCTGGCAGCTCAAACGTTTTATTGCCTTCTTCTCTTACAAAAATCCAATTATCTTGATACTTTGCACAGATGATTACAAAAGATATTTGCTTTTCTTCATGCGTGTAAGGAGTTAAGTGTTTCAACATATTTAATCCTTTCTAGCTAACTTTCTTTCTATTAACGCAATTAACTTCCTAGCAAAGGAGTTGCCTAGTTGTCTGCCAAAGGTGTGAATAGCAGTTGAGAGGGTTCTTTCTAAAGGAGTTTTTCTAGACGTATTTTGTTTTCTTGTAGCTTTTTCATTTTTATCTTCTACATCTTTTTCTTTTAAATAATAGTAAGCAGTTTTCTTATTTACTACTTTATCATATTTGCTAAGCAGTTGGGATGTTCTATAGTAATTTTTTAAGATATGCTTATTTTTAAGGGGAAGTTTTAGATTGTTTGTCCTTATATTTTCAATCAATTTGGTTTGATTACTTACGTAAAAAAAAGATTCATCATCTTTTTGTATGCACTCTAATATGCCTGGCAATTCTTGTAGTCTGTTTTTATTGAAAAGTGACTCGGTTGATGCCTTTTTCATCATAGTTTTATCAAGAATAAATCCATCGAAAATTTTTACTAAATTGCTGTCTAGTTTGTAATGTGAAATGATTAGATAAATAAATACGCCTTTACTTTGTAGACTTTGAAAAAGTTTGATGACTTCTTTGATTAAATTATTTGTTAAAGAGTCAAGAAAATTATCAGCTTGGTCAATGATTATAGTATATCCATTAGCAAGTTGAGTACTTCTACTTAATTTAGTAAGGATTGTAATGAGGTATGAAGAATACACTTGGGAGCTTTCGCTAAGCTTATCATTGATAGCAAGATTTATAGTGTTAGGTAGGGCTAAATCATTAGTTTCAATGCTTGGCAAGCTGAAAAAATTGCTATGGTTACTATTCTCTAAGAGTAAGATCGCTCTATAAATTGCATTAATTGATCTAGTAGAAGCAAAGCCATAATAAAGTTCATAGTCTTTGGAATTATCAGCAAGGTGTTTTAGTGTGGCTCTTAAATCATTAAAGTTTACTAGTAGAAGATTTTTGTCTTTTGCAATTCTAAAAGCAATGTGTAAAACGCCAGATTGGATTTCAGTTAAATTAAGCATCTTAGCAAGGAGAGAGGGACCCATTTCACTTATTGATACTTTTAAGGGTATGCCTTTAGTAGCATAAGGATCCCATACTTCTAATCGCTTATTATAACTTTTGGCTCCATATGCGAAAATATTAAGAGCACTGGACCTAGTGAAAACTAAATAAGGGAAATTATCATCCTTACTTATCCTTAATAAGTAATTAAACAGAAAAGTTTTATCTGTCCTTTTGTCTATCATAATTAATGAATTTGAAAGCTGTGATGAAATACTGAGTAAAGCCAATTGAATCATCCTTTGTTTAAAATTCCTTCTAAAAAATGTCTTCACCATAGCAGTTAAGACATTTTTAGATAACTAGTTAAGATAAATATAGCATAGATAAATATGACAAATTGTGTAAGTTTATCTAATCAAAATACTATCTTATTATAAACAAAGATTTTTTAATATGTTTTAGGATCTTTTTGGCTTTCGCTTAAGTGAGCTTATATAAGTACCAAATAATACTAAGAACCCACCGATTATATGAAAAAGCCCTAGAGGTTCATTGAGAAAAATTAGTCCAAAGATTAAAGCAGAAACTGGGTCTAAATAGCTAAGAATTGAAGCGCTATGGACACTAACATGTTCAATGCTAGGAAAATACAATAAATAGGCGAGGGTTGTGTGAACCAATCCTATTACTAACAGAGAAGCTATGCCAAAAGGGTTAATAATCGTAATTTGACTTCTGAATATGACTACAGGGGTCAATATAATAGCACTTATAGCCATTTGTACTAAAACTCTGTCAAAGGGACTAATACGAGTCATTTTCTTATTACATATAACAACACCTGCATAATTAAATGCTGCAATCAGCCCAAGTATAATGCCACTAAACTGAGTTAGTGCTAAATTATCTGCAGAAAAATTAATAATTATTAGTAAGCCTGAAAAAGCTAAGGCAATCGATAAAAGTTTAAGAGTATTAAGCTTTTCATTTAGCAATATTGTTGCTAGAATAACAGCGAAGACTGGCGCCATATAATAGCTTAGAGTTGCATTTGCTATAGTAGTAACTTTATATGCTTCAAAGAGAAAAATCCAATTTGTGCTTAGCATAATTCCCGAAATAATCAAAAGCTTTTTATTCTCTCCCAAATCAATTTTCTTGTTTATTACAAGCTTCTTAATTAATAAAATCGATATACTAGCTATGAGTGCCCTGAGATAAGCAATTTCTAGAGAGGGGAGAGGAATATGTCTGACAAAAACGCCTAAACTTCCCCAGAGAATCATGCTCACAATAATTTTAACTTTAGGACTCATTGTTATGCTCTCCTAAAATATAACTTGTTATGGTTGCTGGAACAATTTTATGCCTAAGAGACTTAATTTGATCTATGGAAAGCCATACTAGTTCATTAGTATAGATATCAGCAGTCATTAATTGTCCATCTTCAATCGCTTTATCAATTTCACAATAGTAAAGGTGCATCATTTCATGAGCATTAATACAGTTAACTTGAAAAATATTAGATATCGTGTTAATAAACTTATAGTTTACTAAATTGGCATTTAACTCTTCTGATATTTCACGTTTAAGAGCTTGTTCTGGCTCTTCTAAAAAATGCATTCCGCCGCCAACAAGATGATAGTAATCATCTGCTAGATAAGTTTCTCTGACAAAAAGATATTGCTCTTGTTGCTTTATTAGTGCTCTCACGCTATTTCTTATATATTGAGCGAGATATTCAAGAGTAATGATTTCAACTTTGCTAAAGTCTATATAGTAATCTAAAAGCGCTGTAATTTGCTCCTTAGAATAATCACTAATGCAGTTAGCAATAATAAGTTCACTATTATTAGATTCTAAAATTCCAATGACTTCTCCGTAATACTCAGAGATTGGTTCATGTATACCTAAAACATGAGCTAATAATCCATCAGCAACACCAACATTATGTAAATGTATTTTATTTTCCATATATTTTGAGCCTAGTGGCTTTGTTATTTTGACTTTAATCTTTTTACCTAAGTAGCCATTCATCTGTATGCCTCCATTATAAAATCTTATTTAAGAGTAGCTTTATTTAAGCATAAATGCAATAATAATATTACTAATTCACTTGATAAGGATGATTTGAAATGAGTAATAATCTTTCACTTTTTGATATAACTGGACCGATAATGATTGGCCCTTCAAGTTCACATACTGCAGGAGCTTGTCGCTTAGGTTATGCTGCTAGGAGGATTTTAGGAGAAGATGTTTCTTCAGTTATATTTCATCTATATGGCTCTTTTAAAGAAACACTGAAAGGTCATGGTACTGACAGGGCGCTCTTGGGTGGAATTTTAGGATTTTTGCCTGATGATATAAGAATAAGAGATAGTTTTCAAATTGCTGATGAGAGCGGTGTTATGTACGCTTTCATCAAAGAAGATGAGGAAGAAGACCATCCTAATACAGTAAAAATAGAGCTAATAGGCAAAACAGGTGAGAAGAAAATAGTGAAAGGTCAATCCGTAGGTGGAGGCAACATTAGGATTACCCAGATTGACAAGACAAATTTGAAAATTGATGGTAAGTATTGTACTTTAGTCACTAGGCATTGGGATAGAGTAGGGATTGTTCAAGAAGTTACAGGTATTCTTAATAAGTGCAATGTAAATATTGCTCAAATGAGCCTTTACCGTGAAGCTGTGAATGATCAAGCCTATATGATAATTGAAGCAGATGACCCAATAAGCAAAGAGTGTTTAGAGGCTGTGCAAAATGTTGCAAAAATGCAATATGCAGCTGTAATAGATAAATTGTATTAAGGTGGTCTTATAATGAATTATAGATTTAAAACGGGGCAAGATTTACTAGAGCTATGCTATGAGCATAATCTAAGTATTGGTGAAATAGCTTTGATGAGAGAAGCACAGGCTTCTAATATGAGCAAAGAAGAAGTATATAATCTAATGTTAGAATCTTATAAGGTTATGAAGGAGTCTGCTCAAAAAGGAATAATAACCTCAGAAGATTCAATGGGGAAGCTTATTGGGCACAATGCCAAAAAAATGTACGACTATTATCGTATGGGGGAATCCATAGCTTCTGGGATGTTATCAAAAGCTATTGCGTATTCTTTAGCTATCACAGAAGAAAACTCCAGAATGGGTAAAATTGTTGCTTGCCCAACAGCAGGAGCATGTGGAGTAGTACCAGCAGTTTTAAATGCTCTTGAAGAAGATAGAGAGATTGATGAAAAGAAAATTGTAATGGCACTTTTTAATGCATCTGCTATAGGTTTAATAATTGCAACTTATGCATCAATCAGTGGTGCTGAAGGTGGATGTCAGGCAGAAGTTGGTAGTGCCAGTGCCATGGCAGCATCGGCAGTAGTAGAACTACTGGGGGGAAGCCCCAGAGCTTCTTTAGAGGGTGCTGCAATTGCCCTAAAGAATATGTTAGGTTTAGTATGTGACCCAGTAGCAGGATTGGTAGAGGTTCCTTGTTCTAAAAGGAATGCAGGTGGCGTAGGAAATGCTATTACAGCTGCTGAGATGGCTTTGGCTGGAATTGAAAGTTTTGTTCCTTTTGACCAAGTAGTTGTTACTATGGGAAGGGTTGGGAAAATGTTACCTAGCTCTCTACGCGAAACAGCTCAAGGCGGGCTAGCAATTACTAAAGCAGCTAAGGAGTATACGCAAAGAGATTAAATAAAAAGCTTTTGCAAGCATTATAATTTGCTAGCAAAGGCTTTTTTATATTAATGGTACTTATAAATATCGAGTATTCTTAGCATTCTGTATCACTGCCTTTATAAAGCCTTGCTTTATAGATAAGACAAATTGCATGTAAATTACACATTTGTTTGATAAAGCTGAGATACTTATTTGTTATAATAGCTTGATAGGAGGGAGGAAGTTTTATGCCTGATACATTTGCACATTATACTTTTGGACAAAAAGTTCTAGCTGAACTAGAGGGAGAAGTTAGATCAATCATAGATAATAATATTGATATTTTCAACATTGGCTTGCAAGGTCCAGATATTTTCTTTTATTATAAGCCATTGGTATTAAACAAAGTTAATAAAATAGGATATAAGATGCACAATAAAGTTGCACTTCCTTTCTTTAGCGAAGCTAAAAATAATATTCAAAGTATGAAGTATGATGAAAAAGCTATTTCTTATATACTAGGCTTTATATGTCACTTTATACTTGATAGTGAGTGTCATCCTTACATAAATAGAAAAGCAGCACGCAGCAATATTACTCATAGTCATATAGAAACTGAGTTCGAGAGAGCTCTAATGATAAATAAAGGACTTGATCCTATTAAAAGTAATAAAGCAGATCATCTAGTAATTGATAAGTATAAAGCTAGTATTATAGCAAGCTTTTATGAATCTATTAGTGATAAAAAAGTGATGAAGTCAGTTAATTCAATGAAGGTCTATTCTGGACTTTTGGAAGAGTTATCACAGATAA
>PWPR01000050.1 GCA_003557085.1 Clostridia bacterium
GCTCCCTGATAATGAGATATGTTTTCGATAATTTGATTATCAATAATCAGTGGAGATGATAGCTCTCCTGCAATGCTTACTCCTCCACCAAAATCAGTAGCAGCATTCATTGTAATAATGCAGTTGCTTATAGTAGGGCTTGAGTTAAGTATAGAAACACCTCCACCTCTTGGGTAAACAAGCGCATCATCACCATCTTCGCTTAATCCTGCTGTACCTTTTGTTATGGTGAATCCATGTAAAACTGAGTCTAAGGTCTCTCCGCTATGCATTCTTACAACCAAACCTTCATAATTGCCATGAATAATTGTTTCTTCTGGCCCATCAACTGAAGTAATAATTAGCTCTTTACCTAGATAATTAATATTTTCTTGATAGGTTCCACATAAAACTTTAATTGCATCACCATCATTTGCAATATCTATTGCTTCTTGAATTGTTCTATAATCTGTGGGTACATAATATATGTCAATAGCGTCTTCTGTGGGAAAAGGTTGATATAATCGGGGTTGATGATCTTGCTTAGTAATCTCAACACTTCTTGAGGCAGATACCCAGTTTACAGTATCTCCAAAAGCTTCTCCGACAAACCTTAAAGGAATATATGTCCTTCCATTTATTATTTCTGCTGCAACAGATATTTCTTTAGGAATATTATTAATAGTAGGATTAATACTACCTATTGGTATTCTGACTGTGATGCCATCTCTTTGTCCAATAGCAGTTTGTGTATGTGATTCCCAACCTACAGTTGCTCCTAAGGCTTCAAAAAGTCCTCGCATTGGCGCTAATGTTCGTCCATTTTGAATTATGGGCGGATCAGCTAGCAGCAATTTTTGACCATCCAAATACACATCTATGCCACTTTCAGCTATTGCTAAATAAGAAAACATAGTTAATAGAAGAGCAAGTACAATAATCTTTGCAATTAACCTTTTCATTAGATCACTCCTTAAACTTTAAGTACTTCTTTAATTATATAAAGTAATGATGATAAACACAAATAGTATAGGATTTATTATCTAGTATTATGCTAGCAAAAGATTTTCTATTAAATAACTTAACTGGCTTTATGTCATTTTATAATAATGGGTTTCTAAAGAAAAGACTTACAATATAACTAAGGTTATATAACTTTCTTGGCTCCTGCTTAATGCTTCTTAATTATTTTTGTCGATACCAGATGTCTAGGAAAGATATTATCTGCTATTGTTAAGTTATAGTTTTGATTTTAGTTTTTAAAACATATAATAGAAGTAAGATTTAATAATAAATTTTTGCAATTTATAGGTGGGGGTAATAGTTGATGAAAATTAGTAAGGAAGATGCCAAGAATCTCATTTTAAAAAAGCAAGGCCTAAGTGGGGAGTATAAGTTTCATGGTTATAGTGGTATGTTAGATTTTATAAAGCAAGCAGGATGTGTCCAATACGACCCTCTTGACAGATGTGGGAAAACACATGAGATTACTCTTCATTCAAGAGTTTTAGGATTTACTAAGGATCTTCTTTATGAAGCTTTGTATGATAAGAGAGATATAATAGACTATTTTGATAAAAATATGGCTATTTTTAGCATTTATGATTGGCCTTTTTTCGCCAGAAGAAGACTAAAAGCAAGAGAAGAGAGAAGGTCTCATAGTGCTCTAAGTGATGTTAAGGATGTCGTTATAGAGATGATAGACAAACGAGGTCCTCTCTCATCAACTGATATTGATTTGCCAGAGAAGCTAGACTGGTCTTGGAATGAAACAAGATTAGCTAGAGCAATACTGGAAACTCTTTATTTGGAAGGAGAACTAATAGTTCATCATAAAAATAACACTAAGAAGTATTATGATTTAGCTAAAAACCACATGCCTAGAGAGCTCTTAAGGCAAGAAGACCCACATAAGAAAGATTTAGATTATATGAAGTGGAGTGTACTTAGGAGGATTGGTGCAACCGGAATGCTATGGAATAAGTCTAGTGATGCTTTCCTAGGAATAGTTAATTATAGTGCTGATTTGAGAGAGCAAGCTTTTAAGAGCTTGCTAGATCAAGGAAGCATTTGTGAGATAACTGTAGACAGCCTCAAAGAGCCTTTATATATTAAAACTAGCGAACTTAGCTTATTAGAAAACAATGATTTTGCAAGTGCTAGAACAGAGTTTATTGCACCACTAGATAATTTTATCTGGGATAGAAACTTAATTCAAGAGTTATTTGAGTTTAGGTACAGGTGGGAAGTATACACTCCAGCAAAATCAAGGGAGTATGGCTATTATGTATTACCAGTATTGTCAGGGAATAGATTCATAGCTAGGGCAGAGGTTGTAAATGATAAGAAGAGAAGAGTTTTAATTTTAGAGGATATGTGGTGGGAAAAGGGTATAGAAAAATCAAAATATAAGGAGAAGATAGAAGAATGTTTAGAAAGGTTTAGCAAGTTTAATGGCTGCCAGAAAATAGAAATTAAATCACTTATTTAGTTTACTCAGGTGATAGAGTTTTAGTAAAAAGGTGAGATTCTAGGAGAACCTCACCATGTGCTCATTTTTGCAACTGTTAGTTTTTATAAGAGGTCACTGTTTTAGTTATTAATATTATCAATACTATTTAATAGCTTAGCAACTCCATTGTGAACAGTTTTTCTTTTATGCAAACTATATCTAGTTCTTAGACTATCTA
>PWPR01000010.1 GCA_003557085.1 Clostridia bacterium
TAATAGGAATAGCTGGTGGTAGTGGATCTGGAAAGACAACTGTAGCAAGAGCACTGAAAAAATTTCAGAGAGAAGACATTACTATCATTGAGCAAGATGCCTATTATAAAAACAGAGTTGACTTGACTTATGAAAATAGATGCCTATTAAACTATGACCATCCGAATGCTTTTGACACAGATTTACTATGTGAACAATTGGAAGCCCTTATTAAAGGAGAGGAGATAGCTAAACCTATTTACGACTTTTCAAGACATTTAAGGAAAGAAGAAACTATCAATGTAAAGCCATGTCCAATTATAATTTTAGAAGGAATTTTGGTTTTAGAAAGCAAGAAGCTGAGGGATTTGATGGACATTAAAGTTTATGTAGATACTGATGCTGATGTAAGAGTTTTAAGACGCTTAAGAAGAGACATTAGAGATAGAGGAAGGACCTTAGATTCAGTAATCAATCAATATTTAACAACTGTAATGCCAATGCATAATGCTTTTGTTGAACCAAGTAAAAGGTATGCAGATATCATTATTACAGAGGGTGGAAAAAACCTAGTGGCAATTGATATTTTAAATAGCAAGTTGAATTTATTAAAATATAGTAATGGTGAGAGTTAATGAAATTATTTAAAGCTGATTATATCTGTAAAACAGTATATGATATTAATATTGAAGAGATAAAAAACAAAGGTATAAAGATGGTCTTGCTTGATATAGATAATACCATTATATCTTGGGATAGCTCAGAGATTACTTGTGAGCTTAGGGACTGGATTGAAGAACTAAAGAATCAAGGTATAATCGTTAGGATTTTGTCAAACGCAAATAAAGACAGAGTTGAAAAAATATCTCAAGAATTAGGTGTTAAGGGTATAGGACTAGCACTAAAGCCATTTTGGAAAAACTATAAGAAAAGTATAAAAGATGAAAGATTAAATAAAAATGAAGTACTTATGGTTGGGGATCAAGTATTTACAGATCTTTTGGGTGCTAAAATATATGGTATCAAGTGTGTACTAGTCGAACCATTGAGTAAAAAAGAGTTAAGATCTACAAAGTTCATGAGAAAATTAGAAAAATATGTAAGAGACTAATAGCTTGAGGTGATTTTTTGAAGATTTTAGGGGTAGACCCAGGACTAGCAATAACTGGTTTTGCTGTAGTGGAAGTGCATAAAAATAAGAATGTTCCACTAACGTATGGATGTATTAGAACGACCCCAAAAGAGGAGCATTACAATAGGTTGGCAACTTTATTCGATGATATAACTACAATTATCAATAAGTACAAACCCGAGGTAGCAGCTGTAGAAAAACTTTTCTTTAATAAAAATGTGGCTACTGCTCTCAAGGTAGGAGAAGCCAGGGGAGTTGTTTTGTTAGCAATCGCTAAAGCTAACATACCTATCTTTGAATATACTCCGTTACAAGTTAAACAATCACTAGTTGGATATGGAAGGGCAGATAAGAAGCAAATTCAATACATGGTGAAAGCGGAGTTTAACTTAAAGGAAGCACCAACTCCTGATGATGTATCAGATGCATGCGCTATAGCCTTAACACATATTAGGTCAAGAAAATATCAAAATATGATAAGGAAGTATTAAATGTTTGATTATATAAATGGAAAACTTATTAAAGTAGCTAGTGACTATGCTGTAGTAGATATTAATGGCGTTGGTTTTAAAATTTATACAAGAACCCTTAGTCTTGCTCAGTTTAATAAAGGCGATCATGTTATGCTTTATACATATTTGCATGTTAGAGAAAATGAAATTAGTTTATATGGCTTTCATAATAGACAAGAACTAGAATTATATGAGAGATTAATTAATGTATCAGGTATTGGGCCTAAAGTTGCTATTAACATACTAAACCACACTAATATTAAAGACTTTGTCTCTGCAATTGCATTTGAAGACATAAAGGCTTTGTGTAAACTACCAGGTATTGGTAAGAAGACTGCTCAAAAGATACTTCTTGAGTTAAAAGACAAACTATCAATTGCTGATATGGATAGTGATTTTGATGATTTTGATAAAAGTGCTGGTTATACCGATGAAACAAGCGAAGCCGTACTAGCTTTGCAAACACTAGGTTATGATGCTTCAGAAGCTAACAAAACAGTAAGTAAAGTTGCGAAAGAGAATGATTCTGTTGAAGATATTATTAAAAAGGCACTTAAAGAATTGGCAAGGTTTTAGGAGAGATTATTTTGATCGAAGAAAAAAATGATAGAATTATTAGCGCAGAACATAAAGAAGTAGATTTTCAACTAGAAGCTTCTCTAAGACCACAGATATTTGATGATTATATAGGCCAAGTAAAAGTGGTAGATAATCTTAAAATTTTTATTCAAGCAGCTAAAGGTAGGAAAGAAGCTCTAGATCACGTCTTGTTGTATGGCCCACCTGGACTTGGTAAGACTACTTTAGCGCATATAATTGCTAATGAAATGAATTCAAATATTAGAGTCACATCAGGTCCCGCGATTGAGAGACCAGGTGATTTAGCAGCTATATTAACTAATTTAGACTTAGGAGATGTTTTGTTCATCGATGAAGTACATAGATTGAATAGAACCGTAGAAGAAGTGTTATACTCTGCTATGGAAGACTACGCTTTGGATATTGTTGTAGGTAAAGGACCAAGTGCGAGATCAATTAGATTAGACTTACCAAATTTCACGCTTATAGGAGCAACAACTAGAGCTGGTAGCTTATCATCTCCTCTAAGAAGCAGGTTTGGTGTAGTAAGTAGACTACAATACTATGAAGTAGATGAGCTAAGTGAAATTATTAAAAGATCAGCTAATATATTAAATATTAAGATTGATGAAGCAGGTTCTAACGAAATTGCAAAAAGATCAAGAGGCACACCTCGTGTTGCGAATAGGCTTCTTAAAAGGACTAGGGATTTTGCTGAGGTTAAGGCAAATGGAATAGTAACACACTCAGTGGCAATAAAAGCTTTAGAAATGTTAGAGGTTGACCAATATGGCCTGGATGCTGTAGATAGAAAGCTTCTAATAATGATAATTGAGAAATTTGGTGGAGGGCCGGTTGGACTAGATACTATGGCAGCTGCAATTAGTGAAGCGCCAGAAACTATTGGTGATGTATATGAGCCTTTCTTGCTGAAGCAAGGCTTTTTACAAAGAACTCCAAGAGGTAGAATTGCTACAGAGTTTGCTTATAAATATTTCAATATCCCTATAGATGGCCTACAGCAAAAAAGCTTTTTGGAGGAATAGCCGTGAAGATATTATTGCATATGTGTTGCGGACCCTGTGCAAGCTCTATAATAGAAAAACTTCAAGAAGAGGGTCATGAAGTTTATGGCTATTTCTTTAATCCAAATATTCATCCATTATTAGAGTATCGTAAAAGACTTGAATCAGCTTACAAGATTGCCAAAGCTAAAGGTGTTAAAATGTTAGGAAATCCAGAATATGGATTGACTAATTTTCTACAAGAAGTAGTGTATAGAGAAGGTAAGAGATGTTATCTTTGCTATAACATGCGAATCAAAGAGGTAGCTAGAATGGCTAGGGTAGGTAAGTTTGATGCTTTTACTACAACTCTTTTAATAAGCCCTTATCAAAATCATGAGCAAATTATTGAGTTATCAAATATTATGGAATCTAAAGAGGGTGTGAAATTCTATTACGAGGATTTTAGAACTATTTTTAGTAGATGTAGAGAGATTTCAAAGGAGTATTCACTTTATAGGCAGCAGTATTGTGGATGCATTTATAGTGAAGAAGACAGGTATAAGAATCAAAAAGAGATATAGAGGTATTATAAAATGTCATTAAAGTTAGAAGATTATAATTTTGAGCTACCAGAAGAGTTAATAGCTCAAAAACCTATTTACCCAAGAGATCATTCAAGGTTAATGATTGTAAATGAGAATAAAAAAGACATAATTCACAAACATTTTTATAATATTTGTGAATTCCTTTCTTCAGGAGATGTTTTAGTAGTTAATAATTCAAAAGTTATACCTGCAAGGTTATATGGGGAAAAAATTCCAACCAAAGGAAAAGTAGAAATCTTACTACTTGAAAAAAAGTCACAAGATTATACTTGGGAGTGTCTGGTTAGACCTGCACGGAGAATAAAAGTAGGTACTAAAATTCAGTTTGTTTCAGGGAAACTAAGAGGAGAAATCACAAAAGAGCTACCCGAAGGTAGAAGGTTAATAACCTTCGATGCTTATGAAGATTTAGATAGTATTATAGATGAGCATGGAAGAATGCCACTCCCACCATATATTAAGCAGGAATTAGAAGATCAAGATAGATATCAAACTGTCTATGCAAAATGGAGAGGGAGCTCAGCAGCTCCAACTGCTGGACTACATTTTACTGATGACTTGCTAGAGAAACTAAAAAATAAAGGTGTTAAAATAGCCAATGTAACTTTACATGTTGGACTAGGAACCTTTAGACCAGTAGAGACAACTGATATAACCAATCACAAGATGCATTCTGAGTATTATGAGATTGACAAAGATACTGCAAAATTACTCAATAAAGCGAAAGAAAGTAATAGAAGAATAATAGCAGTTGGAACTACCTCAATTAGGGTCTTAGAATCATCTTCTGATATAAATGGTCAAGTAAATGCAGGGAGAGGATATACAGACATCTTTATTTATCCTGGATACAAATGGAAATTTGTTGATGCATTAATAACTAATTTTCATTTACCTAAGTCAACTTTATTGATGCTGGTCAGTTCTTTTTTATCTAGAGAGCAAATTTTAGATGTTTATAGAGAAGCAGTAGATAAGCAATATAGGTTTTTTAGCTTTGGTGACGCGATGCTATTATTAAAGGAGAAAAAAGATGACTTTTAGTTTCAAAACTTTAGAAAAATCAAAAGAATCAAGAGCTAGAACAGGTGTAATCTCTACCCCTCATGGTAAAGTAAACACTCCCGTGTTTATGCCGGTAGGGACTCAAGCAACAGTAAAGACACTTGAACCAAAAGAACTAAAAGAAATAGGTTCTGAAATAATTTTAAGCAATACCTATCATTTATATTTGCGTCCAGGAAATGAAATTGTAAAAAGAGCTGGAGGCTTACATAAGTTTATGAACTGGGACAAACCTATTTTAACTGATAGTGGTGGGTTTCAGGTTTTTAGCTTAGGCGACTTGAATGAGATTAGTGAGGAAGGAGTTAAGTTTCAATCGCATATTGATGGATCTTATCACTTCATGAGACCTGAGGACTCAGTAAATATTCAAAATGATCTTGGTGCTGATATAATAATGGCATTTGATGAATGTGCACCATACCCTACTGATTATGATTACGCATTAGAAGCTATGGAGAGGACTCACAGATGGGCAGAAAGAAGCAAAAATGCTCACAAAAGAGATGATCAGGCACTTTTTGGGATAATTCAAGGTGCTTTTTATGAAGATCTAAGAGTAGAAAGTGCAAAAGTACTTGCCTCTATGGATTTTCCTGGATACTCTATAGGTGGTTTAAGCGTTGGTGAACCAAAAGATATAATGTATGATATGCTTGATGTTACAGTTCCTCATATGCCAGATGACAAACCTAGGTATTTGATGGGAGTAGGTTCCCCTGATTGTCTAATTGAAGGAGTAATTAGAGGAATTGACATGTTTGACTGTGTCTTAGCAACTAGAATAGCAAGACATGCTAAAGCAATGACTCATAATGGAGGTATAACTATCAAAAATGCTCAATATGCAGATGATTTCACTCCATTAGATTCAGAATGCAGTTGTCATGTATGCAAATCATATTCAAGAGCGTATATAAGGCACTTATTTAAAGCGAAAGAAATGCTTGCAGGTAAATTAGTGTCTTATCATAATATCTATTTCCTGCATGAACTTATGGATAACTTGAAAAATGCTATTCAAGGTGGATATCTATTTGAGTTTAGGGATGAGTTTTTTAAAAAATATTACGGTGCATAAATATACTACATAGTGAGGTAGCTATTGTGAGAAAGATAATTAGCAAAATTAGAGTAGATAAAAAAAGCATAGTAAAGTTTATCATAGTATTAGTTGTAGCATTTCTTATTGGGTATTTACCTACTGGCTATTATTGCATGTTTCCAGGAAACATAATAAGTTTAGAGGATAGAGTAGTATTAGAAGAAGTTGAAAGTTTAAATTCTTTTCATATGACTACAGTTACTACTGTTAGAGCAAGTTTGCCAGTTTTAATATTTGGACATTTAGCTCCAAATGTGAGAGTAGTGCCTGAGCAAAATGTAATACCACCAGGTTGGACACAAAAAGAGCATCAAAGATATGCTGCATTTTTAATGAGTAATAGTCATAATGATGCAAAACTTGCAGTGGCACATTTATTAGAACTAGAGTATGAAGAAATAAATAGTAGTGCCTATGTTCTAAGAACAGTTCAAAATAGTCCTGCGGAAGAGGTTTTGAAAAGTGGAGACACTATTTTGCAAATTAATAAAAATATTATTAATAGTACAAATGAAGCTAGAGAAGTGATTAGAAGTTTTGAGCCATTTGAAGAAGTGGAGTTGAAACTAAAAAGAGACGATGAAGTTATAGAGAAGATGATAACTTTAGGCTTAACAGACGATGGACGGGCTTTTTTAGGAGTTACTTTGATTGAAGTGGACAAAGTAGTAAATATTATAGATTATCCTCTTGAGATTAAGACTGGTAATATAACAGGTCCATCTGCTGGATCAATGATTACTATGGAGTTACTAAACAAAATGGGATATATTGAAATCCCAGAAGATCTTAAGGTAGCAGGTACGGGGACTATAAACTATAATGGAGAAATTGGTTCCATAGGCGGTATCAATCAGAAAATTGTAGCTGCATATAGAAGTAATGTGGATGTGTATTTTATGCCAGAAGTAAACTTGAAGGATATTGTAATAGATTTGAGTAAGTATGAAAATATGGAAATTGTTCCTGTTAACTTCTTATATGAAATTGTTGATTATTTTAAAGAACTTTCAGGATCAGTCTTGTTTGATCTTATTTTAGTAGCATAAACTTTAATATACTTATCGTAATTATTAGAGAACTTTTTAATTAATGTAAGTGATTAGCTTTTATCAGAACAAACGAAATGGATTAATAAAGTGACCTCCTATTATCTGTACATGACAAATATGTGTCAAATGTAGATAAAATAGGAGGTCGTTCAAGTTTAATGTTTTTCTATATTACTATTAAAGGGTGACTAAAGTCTTTTTTTGTTACTCTATAATTTTCACTATTTAAGTTTGCACAATATATATCTGTTGCTCTTAAGTCAATATCCCAGATAAGCCTTGAAAGACTATCCTCAGGTAGAAAATTAGATGTTTTTTGAATAATACTGCATTCAACCTCATTTTTCCACTCTTTTATTAATTTGCTTTTAGAAGAGTTAAGCCCTAACACTCTTAAATATGGAATTTTAGTAGTTGCTTGAGATTTCATCAAATCATTATTAGTAATTTTTAGCAAAAAGCGTATTATTACTCTTCTGATTCTACTACTTGAGTACCTTTTGCTGGTGCAGTCCTCAACAAGTCCTTCTAAATCTATATTATTATAAGCAGAGTTCATTATTAGCTCAGCCATACCTTGTTCCATATCAGGTAACTCATATAGATCTTCAAGGGATGACCTCCTTAAAAGAGTTATTATAATATTAGATAAGTCATTTAGTTTTAATGTATCATTATACTTTATACTCTCTTCTAGAATTTGATAACTAATGTCTGGTAGTGCACATTTTATCGTGGATAAGTCAGTCAAGTTATTTCTTATTGCTGTAGCACTTGATATATTGCTAATTTCTAAATCATGATAATTTGAACTTTTACGTTTTATTGTTAATGGTTTTATCTTTGAATTTAGTTTCTTAAGTGCTTTTAAATAATTAACTCCCAAAATATTATTTGGTTTAGCTATTATAGAAGAGAGATGGGGAAGAATTTTCTCATAGGCAATTTGATTTGCTTGCATAAAAGAAAGTCCCTTATTAAGTTGACACTGTAATTCTTTACTTACTTTTGGAGGTTCATCTAAAGAAATGCTGGCAATTTCTTTCATTTTTTCAATATCATTTGATTCAGAGCCAAAGACAAGAAAATCAGCATTGATAGAATTAAGTGCTAAAATAGCTCCATATGCAAAGTTTTCTGCGCTACTAGTTGCATAAATAGTGGGGAGTTCAATAACAAGGTCCACACCATGATTTAATGCCATTTTTGTCCTATCCCATTTGTTTATAATGGCAGGCTCGCCACGTTGCACAAAATTGCCGCTCATTACTGCAATAACAAGATTTGGATTGGTCAAACTCCTAGATTTGTTGATATGATAAGCATGTCCATTGTGAAATGGGTTGTATTCTACTATAAGCCCAGTTATAATCATGTTGACGCACCCCAGTGTTTTAGATATAATATTTCTGTTGTAATCATGTCATAAAACTGTGTTTATTTCAAATTGTTTTTAATGTATAGGGAGGAAGCTCAATGAAAATTTTAGTAATCAACTGTGGTAGTTCTTCATTAAAGTACCAAGTGTTTAACATGGAGCAAGAAGAAGTGTTGGCAAAAGGTAATGTTGAGAAGATAGGTATAGAAGGATCATTCATTAAGTATGAAAATAATAGAGGTTTTAGCTCAAAAGATGAGTACATTATTAAAGATCATAGTGATGGAATAAAATTGGTATTTGCAGCTTTAACAGATGAAAATAGTGGTGTTATTAAAGATGTAAGTGAAATTAATGCCATTGGACATAGAGTTGTGCATGCTGGAGAGAAATATGCAGGATCTGTCTTAATAACGGAAGATGTTAAGAATGCTCTTAAAGAATGTATTGAGTTAGCACCGCTTCATAATCCTCCAAATATAATTGGGATAGAAGCGTGCGAAGATGTTATGCCTGGAGTAAAGCATGTTGGTGTATTTGACACAGCTTTTCATCAGTCAATGCCAAAGACCTCATACTTATATGGATTGCCTTATGATTACTATGAGAAGTATGGTGTTAGAAGATATGGATTCCATGGTACTTCGCATAAATATGTTACGCAAAGAGCAGCTAAAATGCTAGGCAAACCAGCATCTGAATTAAAGATTATTACTTGTCATTTAGGTAATGGTGCAAGCATAACTGCAGTAAAAAATGGTAAGTCATTTGATACTAGCATGGGCTTCACTCCACTTGAAGGCCTTATAATGGGTACAAGATGTGGTGATATTGACCCTGCAATAATACCTTTCCTGATGAATAAAGAGGGTTTAAGTTTAGAAGATATAAATAATGTAATGAATAAGAAATCAGGTGTTTTAGGTATCTCAGGAGTGAGCAATGACTTTAGAGAAATCGAAGAAGCAGCTGAAGCTGGCAATGAATTAGCAAAAATAGCTTTAGAAACATATTCATATAGAGTAAGAAAATACATTGGTGCATATGCTGCAGCTATGAATGGTGTTGATGCTATAGTATTTACAGCTGGTATTGGAGAGAACAGTGGATTTATCAGAGATATGGTATGTGAAGAATTATCCTATCTTGGTGTTAGTATTGACAAAGAACTAAATAGCCAAAGAGGAAAAGAGTTAGATATTAGTAATTCAGAAGCAACTACTAGAGTTTTAGTACTTCCAACAAATGAAGAGCTAATGATAGCTAGGGATACAAAAGAGATTATTGAAAGTTTATAATATTTGACGTAGCAACAAAAAATAAGTATAATATTCGGAGTGTGATGAGATGTCTTCAATGTTGAGTTTTGTGCTTGAACCAAATCAGAAAAAATCATTTGAAGAAGAGATTGTATTTAAAAATGATGGCATAAACGCTAAAGGTATTGCAAAAGTTGAAATGGAATATGCAGAATATGGAATTGATATCAAAATTGAGTTTATTGCAGATGTTTATTTAGCATGTTCAAGATGTGCAGAGCGCTATACTGATAAGCAACAAATCAGTCACCAAGTGATATTAGCCAAAACTGAAAACGGTTGGGAAATAGATGATGAAACATTGGAGATGGATGTTGTCAGTTTAGAAAATAGCACTCTTAACATATATGAACTTTTAAGACAATTATTAATATTAAAGCAAGAAATGCGCCCTTTATGTAATGAGGATTGTGAAGGATTATGCGCTGTATGCGGAGCTAATTTGAATAATGAGCAATGTGATTGTAATACAGAAGAAGAAGATCCTCGTTGGGCTAAATTAAAGTCCTTACAGATATCTAAAGAGGAGGTGTAGATAATGGCTGTACCAAAGCAAAAGAAATCAAGAGCTAATACTAGAATGGGCCGATCTCACTGGAAGCTAAACCCAAAGCAGGTTGTAGAATGTCCTGAGTGTCACGAACCAAGATTGCCACACCGTATTTGTCCATCTTGTGGATATTACAAAGGAAGACAAGTAAAAGAAGTTTAATAAAAAACCGACTGCAAAGCAGTCGGTTTTTCTGTTAGAATAGTATATGAAGGAAATATGGTTAACTTAGTAAGAGGAGAGATAATAATGCGCATTGCAATAGATTGTATGGGAAGTGACGGAGGACCAAAAGTAGTAGCCAGTGGGGCGATTAAAGGAGCTGCA
>PWPR01000038.1 GCA_003557085.1 Clostridia bacterium
AATTCTTTACCATCAATATAATGATTACAGGGGAGCTTTGATAATAACGATATGTAGTTTATTTAATATTATAATATAAATATACCATTTAATGATACATATTCATATCAGTTTGTATTATAAACACAAAAAATATTGTATACTTGTTTTCTAAAAAAGTAAATGGAAAATTATAGATATATGTTTTGCGACTTAAAAGATTGTCTAAAAATGCTTATACTTATAAGGAAAAAAAGACATGAAAATAATGTAACCGGTTTTTGTTAATAAAACGTTTATAAAAGAAGTTAAAAAAATGTTTTAATCTAGCTAAAATTTTGATTTTTTTAACTTGTAACTTTGCATTTAAAGTGCTAGAATGCATATAACAAGTAAACATTGGTAAAGCAAAAACTTATATGTCTTAGGTTTTGCATTGTCTATGTTTTTTTATATTTACTATAGTAGAATACCGATTGATATATAATCTAGCTATTTCTGTGCTAAAAGCATAAAAATAGTTTTTTTATGAAAAAAAATAAGTAAACTAGGTGAAGAAATGAAAAGTAGTTCAGACCAAGCTAAAAAGAAACTTAGCTTGAGAAAGCTGTTGCCAGATTTTTTTTGTGTTAATTGTGTCATAATCTTTGGCATATATTTATTAATGTTTTTGATATTAATACTCGCCTCAACATTTAGCTTCATTGGAAATGGTGTTTTTAGAGGACCTCTAGCATTCTTTTTAGAATTAGCTAAGTCTATAACATCTTTTAGATATTTGCCAATAGTTGTGGTTTTCTTGCCACTTCTAGGAGGTCCAATTGAAGCCTTGCTTGGCAAGAAGAGTGAAATGCTTAGAGACACTTTAGTGGTTAATTCTACATTTTTGACATTTATTTTAGTTTTATTGATGTATCCTCAAGTATCACAAGGAGAAATGAGTACTTCTATTCCTGGAGTGCTTGGGATGGGTCTTCATTTTAGAGTTGATCTTTTAAGCTATATTATGGCTGTAACAGCAGGTATTTTATGGTTGTTTGTAATGATTTACTCTCATGACTATATGTTTATTGAGAAACATCGCAATAGATTTTACCTCTGGATGTCAATTACTTTTGGTGGAGTACTTGGAACAGTATTGGCAGCAGATTTGCTAACAATGTTCCTTTTCTTTGAAATAATGACCTTTAGCTCATTTCTTTTGGTAGCACATAGCCAATCAAAAGATTCAATTTTAGCTGGGAACAGTTATATTTTTATAGGAGTTATTAGTGGATTATGTATTTTACTAGGTATGCTGATCTTGTATTTTTATACAGGAACACTTCATTTTGTGCCATTGGCAAGCCAAATTGCTAGTTTAGGCAATATTAAATATGTAATGACAGTTTTATTTGTTGTTGGATTTGGTATTAAAGCAGGTATGCTGCCACTTCATATCTGGCTTCCTAAAGCACATCCTGTAGCACCTACACCAGCAAGTGCTTTACTTTCTGGGATTTTAATTAAGGTAGGAGCTTATGGAATTTTAAGGCTTACAACAAGTATATTTATGCCAAATATTTCAGAGATTAGTGGCTTTAATGACCCTCTTTGGTCAATATCTAATAATTTGGGGTTTATGATTGCTTGGATGGGAATAATCACTATGATAGTTGGTGTTTTTTTAGCTTTGCAACAGAGCAACCTTAAGAAAATGCTGGCTTATCATAGTATTAGTCAGATGGGCTACATAATAATGGGAATCGGACTAGAGGCTTATTTGGGCTACAAGGGTGGCATGGGTTATGCTGGTAGTATATATCATATAGTAAACCATGCACTTTTTAAGTCCCTATTATTTATGGTAGTTGGAGTTATCTATTTGAGAACAAAAGAGTTAGATATGTATAAACTTGGCGGGTTATGGAAGAAGCTGCCCTTTACTATGATAATATGCATGATTGCTATTTTTGGGATAACTGGGATTCCTGGGTTTAATGGCTTCGTGTCAAAATCATTACTACATCATGCTATTATTGAAGCGTATACTTATGGGCACTCATCTTTTAGATTTGCAGAAATAGTATTTTTCCTGGTAAGTGCAGGAACTGTATGTTCATTTATTAAGTTATTCAAACTAACATTTATGGGAAATTTGCCTGGTAGATTTAGGAATGTAAGTGGAGAGAAAGGTATGATGGATTTAGCAATGGGTGGTTTAGCACTACTAATTATTGCAATTGGTCATGCTCCAAACTTTATAATGGATAAGTTTATTGTGCCATCAGCCAGAACACTTAGCTTTGAACCAGCATTTATTGATAGATATCTAATGGATATTAACTTTTTCAATCAGCTAGATATAATAGGTATGCTTTGGATTGTTGCGATTGGTGGTGTTTTCTTCATGGTAGGAATGAAACGCAACCTATTTCACTTACATATAGATGATAAGTTTAATGTGGAAAGGGCAATATACAAACCAATTTATAATAATGTTTTAAAAATATCATTTACAATCGCAATTAAGTATGAAGATATTTTGATTAATAATGATGTAAATATTTTTATGTTGATGCTTATTGGTGTGGTTTTCTTCTTAAGTATATTTACCTAATTAATTATAAGTTTAAGCGGGTCTAACAAATACCAAGTAATCAATTTAATAAAAA
>PWPR01000067.1 GCA_003557085.1 Clostridia bacterium
GCTTCCAGACTCAGCACAGCTTACTCTCTTTGACGGAAGAACTGGTGAGTTAATAGATAAGGATGTTACCGTTGGTGCAATGTATATGATGAAACTACATCATTTGGTTGAAGATAAGATACATGCAAGATCCATAGGTCCTTATTCTTTGGTTACCCAACAACCATTAGGTGGAAAAGCACAGTTTGGTGGTCAGAGATTTGGTGAGATGGAGGTATGGGCGCTTGAAGCATACGGAGCTGCATATACCCTGCAAGAAATGCTGACTGTGAAATCAGATGATGTTACAGGAAGAGTTAAGGCGTATGAGTCTATTGTAAAAGGGGAAAACATACCAAGTCCAGGTATTCCAGAATCATTTAGGGTTTTGATTAAAGAAATGCAAAGCTTAGGACTAGATATTCATATTAAGTCTGATGAAGATATAGATGATGATGAAGGTGGAATTTTTGTTAATGAATTCCCTGATAGAGAGAGTTTTGTTGATGAGCACCAGCTAGATGAGGAAGTAATTGAAGAAGCAATTGAAACAAAACCAACTGCAGCTGGTGATGACGATAATGATCATGAGATGACCTTAGAAGAAAGAATAGCAAAGCTTAGTGAATTAATCCGTCCTAGAGACGATATTAACTAACTTATGCTTAAGTACTTAAATTTGAAGGGAGCGTGCCCCTTTTGGTAGATCACAATAGTTTTGAATCTATGTTTATTGGCTTAGCTTCTCCAGAGAAGATTAGATCTTGGTCTCAAGGAGAGGTTAAGAAGCCAGAGACGATTAATTATAGAACACTTAAACCAGAAAAAGATGGTTTGTTTTGTGAAAGAATTTTTGGTCCTAATAAGGACTGGGAATGCCATTGCGGAAGATACAAGAGAATTAGATATAAAGGTGTTATTTGTGAAAGATGCGGTGTTGAGGTAACAAGAGCTAGGGTTCGTAGAGAGAGAATGGGGCATATTGAGTTAGCAGCATCTGTCTCACATATTTGGTACTTTAAAGGAGTTCCAAGTAGAATAGGATATGTCTTAGACATGTCTCCTAGAGCACTGGATAAAGTATTGTACTTTGCTTCATATGTAGTGCTTGATCCAGGTGACACAACACTTTCAGAAAAACAGGTTCTTACAGAGGTTGAATATAGAGATGCACTTGAAAAGTTTGGTTTCAACACATTCAAAGTAGGCATGGGTGCGGAATCTGTTAAGAAGCTTTTGCAAAAAGTTGACTTAAGAGCAGAAGAAAAAATGTTGAGAGATGAAATAACTAATAGCTCTGGCCAAAGAAAAAGAAGAGCTATAAGAAGACTTGAAATAATCGATGCGTTTTTAAGATCTGGAAATAGACCAGAGTGGATGATTATGGATGTTATCCCTGTAATACCTCCAGATTTGAGGCCTATGGTTCAATTAGATGGCGGAAGATTTGCTACAAGTGACTTAAATGATCTTTATAGAAGAGTTATAAACAGAAACAACAGACTAAAGAGATTATTAGACTTAGGTGCTCCAGAAATCATTGTTCGTAATGAGAAGAGAATGTTACAAGAGGCCGTTGATGCACTTATAGATAATGGAAGAAGAGGAAGGGCAGTAACTGGCCCAGGAAATCGTCCATTAAAATCATTAAGTGACATGTTAAAAGGTAAACAAGGTAGGTTTAGACAAAACCTCTTAGGTAAGCGTGTTGACTATTCTGGTCGTTCAGTAATTGTAGTAGGACCAGAACTAAAGTTATATCAATGTGGTTTACCTAAAGAGATGGCTCTAGAGTTATTTAAGCCTTTTGTAATGAGAGAACTAGTCAATAATGGTAGTGCTAGTAATATAAAAAATGCCAAGAAGAAGGTAGAGAGAATGCATCCTGACGTTTGGGATGTCCTTGAGTATGTTATAAAAGATCACCCAGTTCTTTTAAACCGAGCGCCTACACTTCACAGATTAGGAATACAAGCTTTTGAGCCAGTACTTGTTGAAGGTAAAGCTATACAAGTTCATCCATTAGTTTGT
Source organism: Clostridia bacterium (assembly GCA_003557085.1). GTDB lineage: Bacteria > Bacillota > UBA994 > PWPR01 > PWPR01 > PWPR01. The sequence goes on from PWPR01000067.1 coordinate 2,011, forward strand.
TCAGGTTATAATGCTGACTTTGATGGAGACCAGATGGCAGTCCATGTTCCATTATCAGCAGAGTCTCAAGCTGAATGTAGAATATTGATGCTGTCTGCTCATAATTTACTTAATCCAAAGGATGGTAGTCCAGAGGCAGTTCCTGGTAAGGACATGGTCTTAGGGCTGTATTATATGACAATTGTTAGAGATGGAGCAAAAGGCGAGAATAAATTCTTTAAAGATTTTGAAGAAGTCTTATCAGCTTATTATTCAGGCATTGTAGATTTACAAGCTAAAATTAAAGTTATGTTAACATGTCCAATAGATGAGAATGTAAGAGGAATTGTTGAAACTACAGCTGGAAGGTTAATTCTAAATGAAGTTGTTCCTCAGGATTTAGGATTTGTTGATAGGGAAGATCCTAGCATGGCTTGTCAGCCAGAAATAAATTTTGCCGTTGCAAAAAAGCAAGTAGGACAGATTGTAAACAGATGTTATAGAAAGTATGGTAACTCTAAAACTGCAATTATACTTGACGATTTGAAAAGGCTTGGCTTTAGGCATGCAACTTCCTCTGGAGTTTCAATAGCATTAGAAGACATTTTAATTCCAGAAGAGAAATATCAA
>PWPR01000014.1 GCA_003557085.1 Clostridia bacterium
CCTTAAACCAGAGGGTCTCTAAGCAATTCTATCGGGAATATAGTATATGTACTCATGTGAGTAAAATCCCTGCACGAGTTTTACAAGCTGTTACATCTATGCTGATAAAGGGAACAGTTACGTAGTAAACTGCCTATTTATTCTTGTTTGTTGAATATTCCATAAGGTGTTCTTTAATAATACTTTCAATATCCTCATCTATAGCTTCTTTCAGTTTAAGTTTAATACTCACTAGTTCCTGATATTTATCAAAGCTTTCCCATTCTTCATCATCAAAGAATAATTGATATGGTTTTAGACCTACAGCATAAGATATTTTCTGAAGGGTATTAGCTGATGGGAATTTTCTAGCAATTTCAATCTCTCCAATATAATTAGTGGAGACATCACTTAGTTCTGCAAGTTTCTGCTGAGAAAGCCCTAATTCTTTTCTCACCTTCCTAATATTCTTACTCAGGAGCTCCTGAATATAAGGGGGTTCTTTTTTAGCCATAACACACTATGGCTATTAAAATGTTTCATTGACAATTAGCTAATAGCCATATTATAGTATGGCTCATAGAGTGTTTAATCTATTGAAGCTAGTTTTTGAAATTAAGAACTTACGTTAAAGCTTTTCTCAGTATTACAGCAATATTTGGTTTAAACAGTAGGGAGGATAAATGGCATTAGTTACCTGTAAAGAATGTGGTGGGGAAGTAAGTAAAAAAGCAACCACTTGTCCAAAATGTGGGGCTCAATTAAAGAAAAAACATAAAGGTTGTAGAGTTCTTTTCGGTAGTCTTGCCTTAATAATTGGTGTGATTCTAGTTATATCGAATGTAATGTCAGGACCATCAGGTGCAAGTGAAATTACAACAGCAGAATCAAGTGAAGCACAAAATAAGATGCTAGAGGAAGCTAATACAGCATACGAAGGAGAAGACTACTCCAAAGCTATTGAATTATACCAAGAGCTTATTGACGAAAATGTAGCAGATGGAGAAGGATGGTATAAATATGCTTATAGCAAACTTCAAATTGATGAAATTGTGGATTTCGAAGCATTTTTACAATCTTGGAGAAGACTTCATGCTAATGACAGAAACAGTCAGTACTATGCACTTTCTGCAAAACAGATACAGGAAAACTATGATCAGATAGAAGTCAAAGAAAGAAATCATACCTTAAAAACTTCAGATATAAATATTAAAAAATCTTTTGGTTCTGGATTTAGTCAGGTTACAGCAGATGATGGGGCACTTTTTGTAACGTTTGTTGTCTCTGTTGAGAATACATCTGATTCAGAAATTGGTTTGATGTCCATCCCAGGGGTTAGACTTTATGATCATACCGGTAACCGAGTATCAAGAGATAACATGAATTCTGGAATTCTAAATGCATCAATTGATAATCCAGTATCAGGTTCAATTAATCCAGGTCTTACCCGTAATCTAGCACATGTATTTGAGGTAGCAGAATCACGAATAAATCAAGATGGTTGGTACTTTCAACTTGGAGATAATACAAGTGAAATTTTTCCAATAGTTTATTGATTCAACAAAGATAATCTCAAACAGTGGTAGTGCTTATTGATGATTTAGATGTGCTTTGGCTACAAAAGATCATCAGGAAGTTCATAAAAAACAGACTCAATACGAATCTCCAGACTTCTCTTTCAGAGTGAAACAATTTACAGCATAGTGATATAGAGAAAAAGGTAAGGAGGTGTATGTGAACGAGTTTCTAAATCACTTTAATTGGAGGGAAGAGAATGAGAAAAATTATTGGAATTATTTTAGTATCTGTATTCTTTTTATCTGGTTGTGTTTCCTTGGAGCATTCTTCATTTTCTAGATGGCTAACTCAAAACGAAGCTTATCAAGAAATTTTTCAGCTACATGAAGAAATAGCAAATCACACTTCATATGATGCTATTTATAGAGCCTACAGAGATGCAGAAGATTACAGCTCTTTTTATAGAATAGATATAAATACAAAAGAGAAGGCAAATGAAAGATTAAAAGAATTAGCTATTGAAGATGGAAAACTTTGGTATGTTGATATTGAAGGAGATACTGTAAGCTCATTCTCAGAATTTGAAAAAGTAATAAAATCAGAAGCTATTGAAAACCTGAATATACATATTCTGCAGGAGTGGTATGATGAGGTTTTAGAATTTGATCCATCCCAACAAGAATATTTTCTAGCTGACAGTTCTGGAGAACACATTATTGTTGTCTCCCCTCAAGAAATGCAAGAAACAATTTATGAAGTTTATGAACAAGCAGAAAAACTGGTACAAGAGAAAACTATAGATTCTTTAGATATTTCCATTCTTCTTGATTGGTATGATAAAAACTCAGGATATAGTCCCTATGAGCAAAGGTACTCTTTCGCAGGTAGTGACAAAGAAAACGTAGTTTATGAGACTGCTAAATCGATAGAAGCCAGCATTGTTAATATAGCTGTAGATCAAAGAGATGAAGATATAATCCTTTCATATTTCTCCGGAAATCCTTATGAAAGACTTCCGCTAATTAGCCCTGAATCTGTAAGAAATAACGGTTGGAAACAAGCTGAGGAAGAAAGCTTAGAGGCTTATCACTGGGGTGTTTTATTAGCAG
>PWPR01000033.1 GCA_003557085.1 Clostridia bacterium
CTCCTTAAAGTTTAGTTTGGTGATTATATTTTATCAGAGTGTGTCTTTTGTCTCACTACTTTTTTAAAAGAAAAATGATGCTGGCTTCCAATCACCAACACCATTTATTATAGAGCCTTTTGTTTTTAAATCATTTTAATTGTATAATTAAACTATTAACTATAGGGAGATGATACAACTGAATATTGAAAAGATACGGGAGTTATTCCCAATAACAAGTGGGTATGTTAATCTTAATAATGCAGCAGAATCGCCAATGAACTTATTAGCTAAAAATCAACTAAGCAAGTATCTCGAGTTTAGTGAAAACTACCCCCATGTCAAGCCCGAAGCAAGGTCAGAGGTAAGAGAATGTTTATCTTATCTTTTTGGAGGTAATCCCAGCGATTACTCTCTGGTAACAAGCACAGGGCATGGTCTAGGACTAGTAGCCTCAGGATATAACTGGTCTGCAGGTGATAATATTGTCTTACCTGCTAAAGAGCATTGGAATAACTCTTATCCTTGGATTATGCAAGAATCTAAGGGAGTTGAAATAAGGTTTGCAAACATAAATGATTCGACTCAAATAGATTACGATCATCTTGAACAACTTGTTGATGAGAATACACAAGTAATCACCTTAGCTGCAGTACGATTTAATTCTGGGCTAAGAGTTAATTTAGAAAAAATTAGCAAAATTGCAAGAGCTAATGATGCCCTACTTGTTGTAGATGGAATTCAAGCTGTTGGGGCAGTTCCTGTAAATGTAATTGACGAAAGAATTGATGTTCTCTCTGCTGGTGGATTTAAGTGGCTACTTGGGTTGCCTGGAACTGGATTTTTATACTTAAACGAAAGAGCAAGGGGGAGAATAAAGCCAGCTATGCCTGGCATGTTCTCAGGAAAAATTCAATATGATAAAATTGAGCCTTATAATAATTCTAAAAAGTATGAAACTGGAACTATAGCATATCCTTTATTCTATTCATGGATAGCAGGACTTAAACTGTTGCAAGACCTTGGAATAGATAATATTTATAATAGAATAATAATGCTAACAGATAGGTTAATTGATGGACTAAAAAGTAAAAATGTATCAATTCTGTCTCCTATTAACAATATTAATGAAAGATCTGGTATTTTGATCTTCTCTATAGGTTCAATTGATGATAACTATCAACTATACCAAAAATTACTAGATAATAAAGTTATAATCACGTATAGAGAAGGTGTTTTAAGAGTTAGTCCTTCTTTTTATAATAACACTGACGACATTGATAAATTGCTAAGCTTTATCTAATCTAAAGAGCTCAAAATGATTTTAGCTCAAAGGCTTGATTTAACTTTATTTTTCAAAACTACATTAACAAGTTCTAAGTTTTATAGTTACTATAACTTGAGCTATAGCCCAATTTTTTGATAAAAGAAGTGTAGACATTCCCCTTCAAAATATGAGGATGTCTACACTTTTATATTAAACATTATCATTTATTATCTGCTTCCTAAATCACATGCAAGTTCCCTAAGCTTATCGATTTGTTCTTCACGTCCTAAAACAATAAAGGTGTCGTTTAACTCAACAATTTCATTAGAGCTAGGGTTAAAAGACATTTTATCAGAGTCAGCTTTCTTAATTGCCAATACAACTAAGCCTGTTTTTTCAGGGATTCTTAACTCTTTAAGAGGCTTATTTATCATCTGGGACTTATCACAAATTACCACATCTTCTAGATCAAGCACTACTTCTCCAGCTTGTGTAATAACGTCTAAAAAAGAAATAATACTTGGTCTTAATACAATAGAAGCCATTCTCTTACCTTCAATTTCATAAGGAGATATCGTATTATTTGCTCCTGCTTTTAGTAGCTTTTCAGGAGAATTTCGATCTACCGCTCTCGAAATTATATATAAATCTTGGTTCATTTGCCTTGCAGTCAATACTGCATAAACATTGTCTGCATCACTATTCATACTACATATTAGTCCTTTTGCCCTTTTAATGCCTGCTTTTTCTAGAATATCCTCACTTGTTGCATCTCCTAATATTGCAAAAATGCCTCGTTTCTTTAAAGCTTCTATTTTATCTTCATTTTTATCAATAACCACAAAACTAGCATTAGAACTTAAAAACTCATTTATTGCGCTTTGCCCAGTTTCTCCAGCACCACATAGAATGTAGTGGTTATTAATTTTCTCAATCTTATTCTCCATTTTTCTTCTCCTCCAAGCAGTTGTAAATCTACCATCCATAAATATAGCTGCAATACTTGTGAAAGTATAACCAATAAGCCCTAAGCTAGTAAAAATCAATAACATCGTGAATATTTTAGCTCCTGGCGATAATGTAACTATCTCTTTAAATCCTACAGTAGAAATAGTAATAACTGTCATGTATAAAGCATCTAAGACTCCAAGATTCAATAATTGCATATATCCTGTAGTACCGATGGCTATAATTACTACTATAGTAATTAAAATTGTTAAAATTCTATCATTATCAGGCATATATTTTCATCCTTAACTAAATTCTTGTTTAACAAACTATTTCAATTTGCCTTTGATAAGTCACTATTATAGGCAGTCCTGGCCCTGCTTCACCATCGACATCAGTC
>PWPR01000057.1 GCA_003557085.1 Clostridia bacterium
ACTTTATATAAAAGATCATGTATGTAAGTAATAAAAATTTTGCAAGCAAAGAAAATCATTTCTCACCTCAAGTAACATTCAATTATATAAAAATATCGACATTCACCCAAAGACAAGACTACCTGGTTTTATGCCGATATAACCCGAGTTTATCACTTAGAAAAAATTTAAACCAGCAAAAACGTTGTAGTTACAATGTTAAGCTGGTTTATTGCTTTATTTAGTAATGTTGTGAATTAATTCTCTTCTATACTCTCTTAGCTGCTCTATGCGCACATGCTTAAAATCAAGAGAAACATTGAAGGCATTTCCTAAATCTCTAAAAACATCATCTTGCTTGTTAAGAGAATAAATACTACTATCAACATGCCTACAAGTTGCATTTAGAAGTGAGCTTTGTATACATCGTATAGAGTGTTTATGATCTAACTTCATCTCAATAATTCTACTGATTAACAAAGCTAAGAAACAAACAAGAAAATGGCCTTGAATATGATCATTTCTTCTAACAAAAACAGGTCTGCCTTCTAAGTCTGACTTAATAACCCTAAAAGATTCTTCTATTCTCCATAATCCTTTATACTTAGCAACAACCTCTTCACTTGGCATATCTATTTCACTTGTAACTAACACATAATAACCATCAAGCTTTTTGTCTCTTAAATACTTATCCTTTTCAAACTTAAGATAAGGCTCTACATCATTTACTTCTCCTGTTTCTTTGTCTATCGTATGTAGCTTCAAGTATTTCTTTATCCCATAGCGATTAGATGCTTTGTACTTAGCAGGGTTCTCTATATACTCTCTTAATCTTTCCTCTAGCTTAACTCTCTTCATTTTTTCGCGGTCATCATGATTCTTAGACCAAAAGCAAACACATTTCTCTTTAACTACTTTATCATTCATAACTCTTTCTCTAATAAAGGACTTTATCTTGAAAGTATTTGATTGATTGTAAATATATCCGTCTTCATCTAAAACTTCTTCTATAAAGGCTCTAGAAGCTCCTGTTACCTTTTGTGATACTATGTATCCATCTTGTCTAGACAACAACAAAGATAGATTGCTCTTGCTATTCAACCCTTTATCAGCAGTAAGAATAATCTTTCCCAACTTATACTTATCTTTTATCTCAGTCAGAAAAGGCTCTAAAGTACTAACATCGTTAGTATTGCCTGGGAATAGCTTGTATGCAATAGGTAGTCCATTGCTATCAATTAAAAGTCCCATCTGTACAATAGGAGATCTCTTATTGTCTTTTGACACACCTTTTCTTTTTAAGTCATCTTCTAGATCTGTTTCAAAGTAATAATTAGTAACATCATAAAAAACTAAAGTAGCATCTCTGCCATAAAGCTCTGAGACCTTTCTATTTAAGTGCACTTGCAAATCTTCTTTTAGTTCATCCATCTTTGCTAAAGATCTATAAACTGAGTTAAGTATGCACTTAAATGGTGTAAAGAAGTCATCCTTACTTTCAAACGCCTGTTTTTTACTTTTAGGTTCTAAGATTCTATTAAAAACAAGAAGTCTTAATATTTGGTCCAAATCATACTTATGTGATTTATCAAAAACATAATTTTTCAAAAACTCTGGTATTTCTAACTCTTTGTAGATTCTTTCTAAAAAGAAGTATCCATAATTTTTATCAGCCGCTTCCTCTGTGTTCGTATCACTTAGATTAAGAGTTAACTTAACTTCATTTTTAGGGATTTGCTTTGCTTGCTCTCTTAGCTTTTCTAGAATATTAGGGTCCTTAGCTTGTAAATCTTCTAAGTTACCGTATTTCTTTACAATACGTTGTTTGGTTTTTCCATTTTCATCTCTGTAGCCCTCAACTAAATAGACCTTTGTCTTTTTAGCTGATTTACTTTTGCTTAATCTTATATACATAAATTCTCACCCCTTATATTGTAACATAATTAACTACAGTTCACAACATAAAAATATATATTTTTACAAATAAAAACGCCTAAACAACAACGTTTAGACGCATTTTCATTATTTAATTTTGATAAACTCAGGTTAAATAATGCATTAACTATAGTGATTATTAATTTGTTGTAAACTCTACAGTTCTTTCAATTGTAAAACTACTACCAGTAGTTGCTAAATCTTCAACCTTAACATTTCCAAAGCCAGGAGGATCAAAATAACTAACTATTATCTTAACTCCACTTATACCAGATCCTGTAGTAGTTTCTACTTTAATATACTCTGGAAAAGTCTCTAAGTATTTATCTTTTAATATACTTCCTGGACTAGTAGTAATACTCCCAGAGGTAATAGTGAAAACCCCACCGTCGAATCCTTCTCTGCTGTTCATGATTTCTGCTTCCATAAGCATTCTTTGTACTGAATTAGCTACTAACTGCATTTCAGATCTTATTGCTTGTATTCTAGCATTCTTAATTGTCTGCATTACTCTTGGTACTGCTATACCCGCTATAATCGCTAAGATTGCTAATACTGCTAGCAACTCAAATAATGTGAAACCGTGATTTTTAAAGAACTTTTTCATTAAGCTCACTCCTTTAATTTTTATCTAAGTTAATTCTATCAACA
>PWPR01000209.1 GCA_003557085.1 Clostridia bacterium
ATTAGATTGGATTTAAAGAGGAGTGTATAGCTATGAGTTATTCTAAAAAAACTAAATATGTCAGTAGTTTTGCTAAGCTGCCTGTTGGAATACCTTCTGAAAATGTCTATAAAGTACTTGACATAGGACTTGTAATCAATGAGGAAACTGGAATAATTGAGAATGCTTCAGTAACACTATTAACTGAAGTTGCCACAGAGTTTCTTAAAGAGATGATAATCGGGTTTAATGTTAAAGATGATGACATAAATGAATTGCTTCAAGAAATACGAGAAAGATATCACGGGTCAGCCCAAAAAGCTATTATAACTACGCTGAAAAAAGTCATTGAAAAATACAAAAACATTCAGTAAGTATTACAAAATGAATATCAAGTGATTTAGATTTTTTATGAGGAGAAAAGAAAATGAGTCTTAATAAAGCACCAAATAACAATGTCTTTTATCGTTCCCAGAATTGGCATTATCCAAAGATTGAAAGTGGACAAGGAGTTTACCTTATTGGAGAAGATGGAAAAAGATATATTGATGGATGTTCAGGATCAGCAGTAGCTAATATTGGACATGGGAACAAGGAAGTAGCTGAATTTGCAAAGAAGCAGATTGAAAGAATAGCTTTTACACATTTATCAAGATGGACTGTAGATGTTATAGAAGAGTGTGCCAGCAAAGTTGCTAGTTGGTGCCCAGGGGACCTGAATCATGTCTACTTTGTCTCAGGTGGATCAGAGGCTGTTGAAACTGCTATCAAGATGGCCAGACAGTATTATGTAGAAAGAGATGGAGAGCAATCTAGTAAATGGAAAGTTATTTCAAAATGGCACTCTTATCACGGAGCAACTTTTGGAGCACTATCAGTTACTGGCACTATAGGAAGAAGAAAAATTTATGATCCAATGTTAACGGGTTATCCAAAAATCAATCAGTTCTATCATTACAGAAATCCTTGGGGAGCTCAAACTTTATACGAGACAAGTATTTTAGCAGCTAAAGAACTTGAAACTGAAATACTAAGACATGGTGCTCAAAACATTGCAGCTTTTATAACAGAGCCAATAATTGGTTCTGCTGCTCCAGGAGTGCATCCAGATAGAATCTACTTTGATATGGTAAGAGAGATATGTAATAAGTATGACATTTTGCTGATTATGGATGAAGTCATGGCAGGCTCAGGAAGATCTGGTGCCACTATGGCATCAAATATCTTTAATGTAAAGCCAGATATAATTGCTGTTGCAAAAGGGCTAAGTAGCGGATATACGCCTTTAGGTGCAGCTGTTTGCACAGAAGAAATTTTTGACACAATAATGGTTAAAGGATCAGGCAACTTTATTCATGGACATACTTATGCTTCTAACCCTCTTTCATGTGCTATTGCATACAAAGTCATGGAGATAATAGAAAGAGAGCAATATATCGAAAATGGAAGAGTAATGGGAGAGTATCTAAGAGAAAAGTTAGAACACTTATACAAATATCCGATAGTTGGAGATATCAGAGGTATCGGATTAATGCATGGAATCGAATTTGTAAAAAACAAGAAAACAAAAGAGCCTTTTGATTCAAAAGTATTACTAAGTTCAAAGATAAATAATGCGTGCATGGAAGAAGGCCTAGTCCTATATCCAGGTGGGGGGTCTGCTAATGGTAAAGGTGACCATGTTCTTATAGCTCCTCCGATTAATATTACAAAAAATGAAATTGATATTTTATTCGATAAGCTAGAACACGGGATCAAAAAAGTTAGCAAAGATGTGTTTAATAATAATTGGTAATAGGTAATAAACTGATAAGTTAAAAGTTAAAATTAGTAAAGAAAATACTTGATTTATAAAGGAGCTATTCATGAATAAACTTATAATTACTGCTGCTCTTACAGGGAATGTTCCAACTAAAGAGCTGAATAGATTTGCACCAATAACTGTAGATGAGATAGTAGCTGATGCAAAGAAATGCCAAGATTTAGGGGCTGCATTGTGTCATATCCATGTAAGAGATGAACAGGGATTACCTACAAGTAAAAGAGAGATTTTTGAAGAAGTTGTCAACAAAATGGACGAACAAGATCTCAAAGTAATAAAGCAGCTGTCAACAGGAGTTAGAGGTGGTAAAAATACTTTAGAGTATCGTGGGCAAATGTTAGACTTAAACGTTGAAATGGCGAGCTTATCAACAGGTTCATCAAACTTCCCTACTAGTGTTAATGCAAATCCAGTAAACATAGTCATAGATTTAGCAAAAAAAATGAAAGAAAATAATATAAAACCGGAAATAGAAGTTTTTGACTCAGCAATGATAGCAAACGCCGTGTATTTAGTAAAAAAAGGAGTATTGCAAGAGCCTCTTCACTTTAATCTAGTGATGAATGTTGGTGGATCAATTCCAGGAACGCCACGAAATTTGATGTTTTTGGTAGAAAGCCTTCCAAGAAACTCTACTTGGACAGTTTCAGGTATAGGAAGATCTCAAGTACAAATGATTACAATGGCAATTGCAATGGGAGGTCATGTTAGAACAGGTATTGAAGACACCCTAGAATATGAAAAAGGAGTTCCAGCTACAA
>PWPR01000220.1 GCA_003557085.1 Clostridia bacterium
TAGAGTCTTAATCATTTCCTATGGCAATGTCTAAGACTCTAAACTCTCTCAGTTTATTTATATCATTAATTTCTATGTTTCCTACTGTTTCTAAGCGTCCATTTCTATCTATTGCAAGTGTATAATCCTTATTAGCTATAACATCCTGAATACCTGCCCAGTTATCTACCTCTATTTGTCCAAAACTATTGTCTCCTACGGCAACTATGCTTCTATTTTCTTTAAGACCAACTAAATGATTATTCCCAGCACTGATTCTCATTATACTTTCCCAGTCAACAGCATCCTCGACTGAATAATGTCCCAAATCTAATACATTTAAAGTGCCATCGTCATATAAAGCTACTGCAAAGTCATCTCCTGCTACAACTTCTAGAACTCCTTTTAAATCTTGAAACGGCATTAAGTTTTGAAATGCTTCCCCTTCTTTGAAGCTGCTATTTTCTATAACTAAAGCTTTTTCATTCAGTAGAGCAAATGAAGATCTTTTTGACTGGTAATACAAATCTAGACTATCTTTGTAATTTATAATAGCTGAAAATATAACATTTGCTCTATGGTTGCATTTTTCATTTTTAGCATACTCATATAGCTCTTCTATAAGTTTATGATAAAAAGCATCACTACTATCGCTAAGCATTTCTAAAGCCTCAATTGCTTCAAAAATATCGTCTTGCTTCAAATACTCAATTGCATTTTTATAATCTGATTGAGCTATATCTCTAGGATATATATAAATTGTTATGAGTACTATGCCTAATAAGATTATCAAAGCAATATACTTGATATATTTAGTACGCATTATACTAACCTCCTGTGCTCTTCTATATATAATAATATAGTCAGAATTATTAATAGACAAGTAATTATCATAGGACTTCTAACATTGCTATACCTATCTACTTTCGTATACAATAGAGGTATTAAATATTATGGAGGTAAGTTTTAATGAACACAACTGATATTATGGATGTAGCTATTAAGCTAGCTAACTTAAATGAGGTTCCACATGACACTGTAATAAGCGTTCCAGGAGAGAATATAAAAAAAGTCCTAATTGGAGTTGACATGGAAACACCCGAGTTAATAATGGCTAAAGAAATGGGGTATGACTTAGTAATCAGTCATCATCCAAAAGCTGATACAGCTGTTGTTGACTTTCACAAAGTAATGGAAATTCAAATAGATAAAATGGTTGAAAATAATATACCTATAAATAAAGCTCAGAAAGCTCTTTTAAAGAAGATGAAGTCTATAGAAATCGGTAGACATGTAGCAAATTATGATAGAGTCTCCTCTGCTGCTAAACTTATGAATATGCCTTTCATGAATATCCACCTTCCAGCAGATATTATTAGTGAAAAATTTACACAAGAACACCTTGATAAAACTCTAGAAAACAACCCTAAAGCCAAACTTAGTGATGTTGTTGATGCCTTAAATGAGCTTGAGGTTTATCAAAAGTCGCTATCTAAGCCAGTAATAAGATGTGGCAGTTCAAATGATTATGCTGGTAAAGTTGTAGTTTTATTTGCTGGTGGTACTAATGGAGGCTCTGATGTTTATAAAGCTTATTTTGAAGCAGGTGTAGGAACTATAGTTGCAATGCATGCGCCTGAAGATGTAATAAAAGCTGTTAAAGAGCAAAACATTGGCAACATTGTAGTTGCTGGCCATATGCCTAGTGACTCGATTGGTTTAAATAAACTTATTGAAGAATTAAAAGAAAAAGGATTAGAAGTTACAAAAATGTCAGGTATCTTATAAAAATAAAAATCTGAGGCGTTATTAATGCCTCAGATTTCTTTTTACTCAACTGTAACACTTTTCGCTAAGTTCCTTGGCTTATCAGGATCATTACCTCTGATAATGGCAGTGTAGTATGAAAGCAACTGCAATGGTATTACACTCAAAACAGGAGTAACATATCTGTGAATTTTTGGGATAACAATTAAATCATCTGCTAACTCACTAGTAGCCTCTTGATCATTTGTTAATAATATAATATGCCCTCCACGAGCTTTAACTTCCATGATATTACTATACATTTTATCTGAAACTGAAACTTCTGTCATTAAAGAAACAATAGGAGTCCCTTTTTCCACTAAAGCAAGTGTTCCATGTTTTAACTCTCCAGCTTCTTTAGCCTCAGCATGAATATATGATATTTCTTTTAACTTTAATGCTCCTTCAAGTGCTACTGCACTATCAATTAGACGACCAATGAAAAAGCAACTATTATGATCCTTTATATGTTCAGCTATCTCCTTGATAACTACATCTTCAGATAATAACTTCTTTGCAAGGGAATTCAAACTAAGCAAGTCCTTAGCAATTTCAGTTATGTCTTCTACTTTAACATCTCTTATAGACGCCAAATATAATGCTAGAATGTTTAATACTAAGAGCTGTGATATATAAGCCTTAGTTGATGCTACCCCTATTTCTGGCCCCGCATTTAGGTAAATTACTGAATCACATTCAACAGCAATGCTACTGTTAACTGAGTTTACTATCCCTATAACTGGAGCATTTCTTTCTTTAGCTAGTCGTAGAGCAGCTAAGGTGTCAGCTGTTTCACCAGACTGACTTATAACTACTAGAACATCCTCTTCAGTTAATATTGGATTACGATATCTGTATTCGCTGGCTACATCAGTTTCTACACTAATTCTTAATAAATCTTCAATAATATATTTACCTACTAACCCAGCATGGTAAGATGTTCCACAAGCTATTAAATGAATTCTTCTAGCATTAATTAGTTTATCTTTGATATTTTCCAACTCAGTCAATCTAACTTGACCATCATCAAACAACCTACCTCTTAATGCATTTTCTATAACCTCATGTTGTTCTGCTATTTCTTTTCTCATAAAATGGTCATATCCTCCACGTTTTGCTTGAGAAATATCCCAGTCTATGGTAAGCATTTCTTTAACTATTCTTTTACCTGTATCTAAATTATAAGCAGTAGTATCTGAAGGTGTTAAAACTGCCATCTCTCCATTATCAAGTCTGTAAAAAGTATTTGTATGATTTACAATTGCCGATAAGTCTGATGCTAAAATATTCTCTCCTTGAGACACTCCAATAATCATAGGTGTTTCTTGTCTAACTGCTATTATTTTATCAGGCTCATGGGTGCTTACTACTGCGATTGCATAAGCTCCTTCTAGCTGCATTGCCACATTTCTGACAGTATTAAACAAGTCACCATCAAAGTCTCTCTCCAATAAATGAGCCACTACTTCTGAATCTGTTTCTGATGAAAAAATATATCCATCATCAATTAAACTTGCTTTAATCGACTGATAATTCTCAATTATTCCATTGTGAATTACAGCAAAGTTTTTACTGTGATTAAAATGAGGGTGAGAGTTCTCATCAGAAGGTTTGCCATGGGTAGCCCATCTAGTATGTGCTATACCACAAGTCCCTGTCGTGTCACTAATTTTTGTTTCTTCAATTAGTCTATCTACTCTACCTTCTTTTTTTATTATTTTTATCTTATTATTATCTAATACTGCAATTCCTGCAGAATCATAACCTCTGTATTCCAGTGTTTTAAGACCATCTAATAAAATCTGGTCAACTTGTTTTTTGCCTGTATATCCAACTATACCACACATATAGTATCCTCCTGTGTACTTAATCTTACGTATTGGTTTTGTGCTACAGTCACCTGTAGTTTTTGTATCCAATATATAACGAGTGTAATAACCCGGAGAGCATCCGCCGAAAAATCGATAACTCCCTCCTCGTCAACTCTAAAAGAGTTCAGGCGCTTTTTATACTGATATTTCTCTTACTTTATTTGCTACCTTATTTACCATCTCATCTGTTAACTCTTTTGTATCTGCTTCAACCATAACTCTCACCACTGACTGTGTACCTGAAGACCTCAATACCAAACGTCCTCGTCCAGCCATTTCCTTCTCAATTAAACTAGCATACTTTAGTAATCTTTCATCTTGCATAACCTGCTCTTTGTCATTAACTTCAACATTGATTAGTTTTTGGGGATACTTACTAAACCCCTCCAAAGAATCTGCAAGTGTTTTGCCTGTTTGATTAAGAATAGCGGCTATCATTAGCCCATTTAATAGTCCATCCCCTGTTTTTTGCCAGTCTTTATTTATAATATGTCCTGATTGCTCACCTCCTAAATTAATACCTCTAGCCTTCATTTCCTCCCATACATATCTGTCACCAACTTTTGCTCTAATCAGAGAAATACCATTTTTAATAAGAGCTTTTTCTAAGCCCATATTACTCATTACTGTTCCTACTACAGCATCTTCAGACAATTGGTTATTGTCTTTTAGATACTTTGCAATTAGATACTTCAAGCCATCACCATCAACTTCATTCCCATTGTTATCAATAGCAATTAGCCTATCTGCATCCCCATCAAAAGCTAGCCCTATATCTGCATCACTTTTTACAACCATCTCAGCTAGCATTCTTGTGTTTGTTGAACCACAATCTACATTAATCAAGCTTCCATTAGGTGTTCCATTTATAATTACTGTGTCTGCACCAGCTGCAGTAAATAATTGCATTACCCAAGGAGCGGCAGCTCCCCAAGCTGCATCACATACTATTTTCATTCCTTCTAAGTTATGTGTAATTTTTTCTAGCAAGTAATTTAAATATTTTTCAACTAGATTATCATCTTGAGTAACTTGTTGGAGAGGTCTGTTATTTAGTGGAACTAGAGTTTCATTAATTTTTTTCTCAATATCTAGTTCAACTTTATCTGCTAATTTGTAGCCATCTTTATCAAAAAACTTGATGCCATTATCTTCTACAGGATTGTGTGAAGCTGAAATCATCACACCAAAATCTGCATCAGTTATCGATACTAAATAAGACACTGCTGGGGTTGGCACTATACCAATATTTACTACCTCTAAACCCTCTGAAAGAAAACCAGAAATGAGAGAGCTCTCTATCATATGACCGCTAAGCCTGCTGTCTTTTCCAACAATTACTTTACCCTTTTCAATCGGTAAAACTCTACTAGCGGCTCTTGATAATTTGAGCATAAACTCGGGAACAAGCAATCCTTGATTAGCAACTCCTCTTATCCCATCTGTTCCAAAATACTCTCTCATTTTAATTCCTCCCAGACTAATCTACTCGTATATTGACAGTTTCATGCTGCTCACTATATGGTTCAATATTATCAGGATAAATAAGACTAACCTGTAATGTATCCTCATTTTCTAATTCTAGCAATTCTTCAACACTAAACTCCTCTGTGTAAAGAAACTCTATTTCATCGATATCGCTTTGCTGGCCTTTTATAGTTGCTGTATTTGGTATTATCCTAATAGAAACATCCTCAGGAACTTCTACATTCTCATTTAACTCAACTTGAACTGATTTATAATAGTTTATAACTATGCTTAAGTTAACAAAATCATCAATATTAACATTGGGAAGAGTTACCCCAGAACTATTTACTGCCTTTACCTCTAAGCCAACTACTTGATCACTCATCTCAAGATAATTATATTCTACAATTACCCTTTCAACATCATTAATTAATTCTTCTGCTCCACTTACTGTTACATAAGATGGGTCTAAAGTGATTTCTTCAACAATTACATTTTCAGGTAAATCCTCAGAAAACTCAACCACTACTTCCTTTTCCCGTTCAACCCAATTATCTAATACAACATCAACTCTTTGAGGAGCAATATTAAATATTCTTACTCCAGCTGGGAGCCTAGGCTCTAACTGGACAGTATGCTTCCCTTTGCTATAACCTGTTAAATCTAAAGTTATTCCAACGTCTTGTGAACTAATTAAATTAATAGTATCTATTGAACCAGCTAAAGTAATATCTGCCTGTCTAGAAGTAATGGCTGTAACAATATATCCACTATCAGTAACCCACTCTATCTCTACATTTCTAAATGTCTGTATGCCCTCATAGATAGATTGAGGTTGTTGACCTTGAACATAAAGCCAAAGTGTAAGTGCCAAAGCTATAGATAAAAGCCTTAAAACAAGATTCTCCGAGAGCTTAATTTTTTTCATGATTAGCCCCCCTCCATAGCCTATCAATTACCCTATCTTGCTGATCAGCCACTAAGTGTAATCTCAATTTTTCTCTAAGTGCATTAGTATCCAAGTATCTTTGGATTTCTCCATTAATCGCCATAGAAATTGAACCTGTTTCTTCAGAAACTACAATAGCTAAAGCATCTGAATACTCACTAATTCCTATTGCTGCTCTATGCCTAGTTCCTAGTTCAATACTAAGTTCTGTGTTTGAAGTCAATGGCAAATAACATGCTGCAGCTACAACTCTTCCCTTTCTAATCATTACAGCTCCATCATGTAGTGGGGTTTTTGGTATAAAGATATTAATAAGCAACGAGCTACTAACTAAACTGTCTATAGGTATGCCTGTTTCCATATAATCTCTAATTCCAGTTTCTCTTTCCCAGACAATGAGAGCTCCGATCTTATTTTTTGACAAGACTGATACTGCTTTAATCACTTCATCAATAGAGTCTGTGATTTCTGTTTCAGGTCTAGTTTTAAAAGTAGGAGTAATCAACATGCCACTTCTTCCAAATTGCTCCAGTGCCTTTCTAAGCTCTGGCTGGAATAATATAACTATGGCTATAATACCAACTGTCCATACAGAATTAAGGAGCCAGCTTAAAGTTGTTGTGTTAAGCAAATCAGCAACAACAGTGACAATTAGCAAAACTAAAATTCCTTTTACTAGCGCCATTGCTCTTGTCTGTTTAAACATTAATATAGCTCTATATATTATATACGCAACTATAATTATGTCAATTATGTCAACAAATGTAAAGTTGCTAAATAGTCCAAAAATGTAATCTATAGCCATACCTATTCCCCATTACTTATTTATTTTAGAATTGACTTGAATATCTTCTTAGTTCTTTTTGATTCTTTATTACTTGACTTCTCAGCTTTCTTTTGTTTATTGTATTCTTTTAGTGCATCATCTAATTTCTTAAGCTTATCATTATTAAGTTCAGCTAAGGCCTTTGAGATATCTTGCTCTTTTGTCACGTCATCAATTAATTTTGCAGTGAGCGAAAAGATGTTTTCATTTTTATCATAAGCTTGTTCAAATGAAACGATTGCTTTCTCATCATCCCCTAATTGGATGTAGGCACAAGCAGATAGTAAATAACCTAACGGACTCTCCTCATTGACTAAAGCTGCATACTGGGCTTCTACTAGTGCTTCTTCAGATTTATTCATGTGCAATAGTATTTCTGCCAGATTAATCCTAATTATATCATTTTTAGGTTCAATTTCCTTGGCTTTTTTGATAGATTTCAATGCTTTTTCAAAATCCTTTTGGGCTAAATAAGCTGAAGCCATGCTTACTAATGCTGGAAGATAATCTTCTTTAATACTCAAAGTATTGACCCACTCTTCAATAGCCCTCTCATAAAGCTTATTGTCATAATATACAATTCCAATGTTATAGCTTGCGTGAACACTTTCTGGATCTTCTTCAAGTGCCTCTTTCCATAGCCTTAAAGCATCATCAGGCTGGCCATTTCGAGCATAAGCTTCTCCAAGGTTCGTCTTTATATTTGAATCATCAATACCTTTTCTCATTGCTTTTTCAAAATGCTTAATAGCGTCTTGAACTTTATTTAGACTTAATGATGCCAATCCTGCATTATAGAAGATTGATGGATCATTACCTCCAAGAGAAATCTCTCTATCACAATACTCCAATGCCTCTTCCATATTATTTAGATGTAAGTGTATCATCGCTAATTGGTGATGTGCTTCCAAATCCTCAGAATCTATTTTAATTATTGTTTCCCAGCGACTAATTGCCTCTTCAAACTCACCTTTTAACATGAGAACCTTTGCCAGTGTTTGATGTATAATTTTCATTGAACGATTCGTATTATATCTATCTGCTTTTCTTAGATGCATTAAGGCAGCATCGATTAGCTGTTTTTGCACATAAACTTTTGCTATTGAATAGTGAGCAAAAACGTTTTTTTCATCTAACTCTATCACTTTTTTCCATTCTTGTAGTGCTTTATCAAACTCGCCTTCTTCAGCATAGATTGTTCCTAAATGATAATGTGCAGTAAGTCTTTCCTTACCTTTGAGCAGTTCTACTGAATGTAGAAGTCTTTCTTTAGCCTTGTCCCAATCGTTTAAGTGCATGTAAGCAACGCCCAAGTCATGATTATAAACAGGGTTGTTTGGTTCTTCATCTAATTTTGATTTTAAATCTTCAATTATTTCTTGTATTTCTTCTTTATTTGGTACCTTCATAGGTCATCTCCCTCATAATCTTCATATAAAGATATTAGCTATAAATATTAAATATCCTTCATTACTATCTAAATTTTTTATCAGATATACAATTATATCATAATAATGATTCTTTCTCTTCCATTATAGCAAAAAGACCTTCATAAGAAGGTCTAAATTATTGTGCAACTGCAAATGTTATTTCAGCTGTAGTTACAATCTGCCCATCAACTTTTGCTACAGACTTACCTATACCCATTGAGCCATGTAAGCCAGTCAGCTCGGTAGTTAGTTCCAAGACGTCTCCTGGACGAACCTGCTTCTTAAATCTAGCTTTTTTGATGCCTCCAAAAAAGGCAATCTTTCCTTTAAACTCTTCTTTACTAAGCAAGGCAATAGCTCCTGCTTGTGCTAAGGCTTCAATAATTAAGACGCCTGGCATTACAGGATATCCTGGAAAATGTCCTTTAAAATAATACTCATCTTCATTAACATATTTTTTTGCTACACATTTTTTACCCACTTCTAGTTCGATAACTTCATCTACTAATAAGAAAGGTTCTCTATGCGGTAATATTTGCTTTATTTCTTCTTTATTCATTACTATCATCCCATCTTTTAAATGCCAGTACAACATTATGACCTCCAAAGCCAAATGAGTTAGATAAAGCATATTGAATCTTTTGCTCTCTGGACCCTTCTGTTATATAGTCTAGATCACACTCAGGATCACTATTCTCATAATTGATAGTAGGTGGTAATATGCCCTCTTTAAGAGCCATTACGCAAAATGCAGCTTCTAAAGACCCTGCAGCACCAAGTAAATGTCCTGTCATTGATTTGGTTGAACTTACAGGCACATTTTGATCACTAAAC
This sequence comes from Clostridia bacterium, assembly GCA_003557085.1. Taxonomy (GTDB): domain Bacteria; phylum Bacillota; class UBA994; order PWPR01; family PWPR01; genus PWPR01. The sequence goes on from PWPR01000220.1 coordinate 9,163, forward strand.
ACTTCTTTTATAGCTAAGCTTTCGATCTTATCATTAAGTGAAGTGCTTGTTCCATGAGCATTAATATATCCAACATCACTTGGTTTAATACCTGCTTCTGTAATAGCCTCCAGCATAGCTTTTTTTGCTCCATAAGCTTGTGGGTCAGGTGCTGTAATATGATATGCATCAGATGTAGAACCATAGCCAACTACTTCTGCGTAAACTTTTGCACCTCTTGCTTTTGCACTTTCATAGCTTTCAAGTATAAAAGTCGTAGAACCTTCGCCTATGACAAAACCACTACGGTCAGCATCAAATGGTATTGATGCTCTATTCCTATCCTGCCCATCATGGAGAGCTTTCATTGAAGCAAAACCTGCTACTGCTAGTGGCGTTATTGCAGCTTCTACTCCACCTGCTACCATAAGTTTGCTTTTACCTTCTGCTATTAGCTTTGCAGCTTCCCCAATAGCTGAGCTTCCTGAAGCACATGCTGTTTGCATTGAGATACTGTGCCCTTTAAGCCCTAAAGCAATAGCCACATAACCTGGAGCCATGTTAATTATGCTCATAGGAATAAAGAAGGGAGATACTCTTTCTGGACCTTTTTCATACATCTTTATTGCTTGATCTTCAATAGTGCTAAGGCCACCAATGCCGCTACCTATTATTACACCAGCATTGAAATCTTCTGGATTAGCTCCTTCTAAACCCGCATCTTTCCATGCATCCATTGCAGTAACAATTGCATACTGGCAAAAGAGATCCATTCTTCGTGCCTCTTTACGATTTAAGTAATCTTTTGTGTCAAAATCTTTTACTTCTGCTGCCAGACTTACTGGAAAATTTTCTATATTAAATTTTGTTATTTTATCTATTGCACACTGACCATTCTTAGCATTGGTCCATGCCTCTTCTAAGCTATTACCTAGTGGAGATACAACCCCAATGCCTGTTATTACAACTCTGTTTTTCATAAAAGTCTCCTCTACATTACCATTCCGCCATCAAGATTAATTACTTGTCCCGTAATATAACTTGAATCTTCACTTGCTA
>PWPR01000136.1 GCA_003557085.1 Clostridia bacterium
ACCTCCTATATCCTTTAATGAGAAAAAATTAAACCCAAGAACTTTCTCTTGGGTTTAGTATTACTTATCTTCCGTATAATCAAACTCACAACCACAATCTACATTGCCCTTAAGAATTTCTCTCCAGTCTCCTAAAGTGCCATGGGTGAAGCAATCATCTCCACCAGCTGCCTCTCGCATTGTTAGCGCCATAATATAGCTGAGTTCCTTAACAGTTGCTCCCTCATCAAGAGCTCCTTTATAGTGTTTTAACACACAAGGTTGAGATCTTGCTTTTATGGCAAGCGCAAAACAGATAAATTCAAAGGTCTTTTTGTCTATTATCCTATTCTCTTCAAGTATAGCATCAAGCTCACTAAACTTTTCAGTAAACTCTGGGAAAAACTGCTCTAGCATCCTCATCGTTAAGATCCTCCTTTAATTGACTTATCTCTTCTCTATTAATTCAACTACCTCTTCTGCACTTGGAACTTTACCAACTAATACAATCTCTCCGTCAATTGCTAAAGCTGGTGTCTTCATAACTCCAAACTCAGCAATATCATTAATATCTTCTACTTTGATAAGTTCTGCATCTAAACCTTTATCTTTCACAACTTTCTCGACTACTGCAAAAAGCTTCTTACACTTGCGACAACCTGTTCCTAAAATCTCAAATTTCATTGTACATAGACCTCCTGAAATTATTATATTCAATATCTAAAACACTAATATGCCTGCAATTTTTCCTACAAATGCTGCAAATATCACTACTAGACCAATGTAAGTAGCTGTCTTCTTAACACCTAATACTCTTGAAATTACTATCATATTTGGTATGCTCAGTGAAGGTCCTGCTATTAGTAAAGCAGAAGCTGGACCTGCAAACATTCCAAGTGCTAAAAAACTATTTACTATAGGTACCTCAGTTAAAGTAGCAAAGTACATTAATGCTCCAAAGCCACTAGCTAATACATTAGCACCATAGGTGTTGTTCCCAACAAATCTTACCATGAACTCTTGAGAAATGGCTGCTTCAATAATACCCGCTAAGAAAACCCCAATAAAGAATAGTGGGATAATTCTCCTAGCAAGGTCCCAAGTTGCAGCTCCCCAATCAAGTAACTCATCTTTTGAAAAGAAAGCAACCAACTGAACTATTAAAACAACTACTAAAACATTACGTGTCATTGGGTGCCAATAATGAGCAACTAAAATACCTAAAAGTGTAAAGAAATAAAGGCCATTTTGCCAAAATGTTCTGTCATTACTATCATCAAGAACAAAAGCATTGCTATCTCCATCAGTTTCTTCGCTCTTATTGTAGAGTGCAAACATGATTAATCCTACGACTATAGATAAAATTATCGCACCAATAACTCTGACAAAACCTATATCAACTCTTATTAGTGTAAAAGTAAACACTATAGCTAATACATTGATCTATGGCCCTGCAAACAAAAATGTTACTGCAGGACCTATGCCAGCACCTTTCTTTCTAATACTAGCAAACATTGGTAAGACTGAACATGAACAAACTGTTAAGATTGCGCCAGAAACACTAGCTATTAAATATGCCAACACTTTGTTTGATTTAGGACCAAAATACTTAAGCACTGCACCTTTTGATAAAAACTCTGTTATTGCGCCTGACAAGAAAAATGCAATAGTTAGCGATATCGCTCTATTAACTGTCACATAGTCTATTACAGACTGCACACCTGCTCTTAAAATATCCATTACTCTTCCTCCAGTTTGGGCTTATCCCATAATATGCACCTTTTCTTATATTCTAGCTTGTGAATATGTGAATGTCAACACCTATAGCACAGATTTATAGAATTATATAAGAAATTTCTTATATAATCAAGCATGCAAGTCTTTTTGAATGATTTCCAAATCATTTTGAGAATGTCTTTCTAAAACAACCTCAATCTAAAGAAGTTTAGTGTAATGATACATCTGTTAGAGCTTTCTTAAAATTAACTTCTTCTTTAGATGAAGAATAGTCTTCTTAAATTCAAAAGCCCCAAACAATATCTTAAACTGTTTAAGGCTTTCTTATGGACACAATCAGATAAAGAACCTCTCTAAGCTTTCATCTATTTCTTCTTGTGTTATCCCTATATATCTTTTTGTTATGTTTTGAGAACTATGGTTAAATATTTGCATCAGCTGCGCTATGTCTTTAGTTTGCTTATAAAAAAAATAACCGAAGGATTTCCTAAAGGAATGTAGCCCAAAATCTTCTATACCTAAATCAACCGCCACTGCCTTAATAAATCTATAGGCCTGTACTCTTGTAATATGAGACTTCACTCCCTTACTATTTTTTTGCCTACTTGGGAATAAAAAATCGTCTTGTTTCTTGCCTTTAATATAAATATCTAGCTCTTGTCTTAGTTGGGGATTAATTGGAAAATATTGCAACTTTCTAGTCTTTTGCTCCCTCAAATATATATGAGACTTATTCTTAACATCCTTAACTCTCAAAGGAACTATATCTCCACCTCTCATTCCAGTGTTTAGTGCAATAGTTGCATAAATAAAGTACTTATAGTTTCTAATCTTCAGCTCACGTTTAAGCTCTTCTATTTTTTCCTTGCTTTTTATTGGTTGTACAAGTTCTATAATATCACTCCTAAAATAATAGTTATTTCTAATTTTATCGATGTGTCATTGTAGTTTTCAAGCATTCTCTTAATATTTGACATACTTTTGACATTGTTATATACATCTGTATTTATTTGCTTTTTCTTACTTATTTCTTCTATACATATAAAAAAGACCTTCTCTAAAGAAAGTCTTACTATAATACTACAAAAGCTCATACAAATACATAACATCATCAGAATGCAACTGCTTTCCACCAGTTTTTTCATATACTGCAGTTGCAGCTAGATTTGACTTATTAGTCAGTACAAACACTTCACAACACTCTCTATCTCTAGCAATAGCCTTTAACTTCTCAATTAGTTGAGTTGCTATTCCTTTTCTCCTAAAGTCTTCTAATACATCTATTGAGTATAAGAACATCATATCTTTATTAGCTCTAATATCTGTTAAGACATAAGCGTATAAGAACCCAGCGAGTTGATTACTATACGTTGCTAATAAGAGCACATTCATATTATTGCTAAAAAACTCATCGTTTATTGCTACATCTTTGATGTTAAGTTTCTCAAACAAATACAAAATATCATTTGCATTTTCAAGAAATGCTTCTTTTATTACTGTTGTCACCTACGTCCTCCTTATCTTCTTTACTATATGTAACTATAAAGGTATCCTTATCTCCAAAACTTATTATATCCTTTATTTTCCTCAATATTATAATCAATTATTCTTTCAATTAGAAGTAAATCAACTTGATCTGAGCATTTAATTCTAAAAATTTCTTTTGCTCTTTCGTATCCTGATTCATTTATATCAGCTTCAAACGTATCTAGAGCAATTTTTTCAGGGGCTATAGCAATATGATTTTTTGACACACTAAAACCAATAATAAAAGTTCCTTGGTAAGTAAACATTGGTTGATTCCACTTTATCTCTTTAGTTAAATGTGGAAACTTTTCTTCAATGTAATTGAATATGCCTTCTAACTTATCTCTTTGCTTATTATCTTTAATATTGTTTAAATATCCTTGAAAACCTTCCATGCTTTTACCTAATGTCATTTTATTGCACCTACTCTTTTAGTTTAATTATAGTAGTATTATATCATGAGATTCTTCTGTGTGACTATATTCTATACTTCACATTTATTAACATAAATCCATAGCTCCATTTGCTACGGTTATTTTCTAAGATCTTGCCAAATATCTTTATAATATTTAGATTAAGCTTTCCATAAATAAGCACTTAGTATTAGATATGAAGAGCAAAATGGTTATACAGTAGATACTAATGTATTTTCTTTTATGATCATAGTGAAAATAGATTTGCTAAACACTATTACATGACTATAGCTCCTATAAGTTTATAATAAGATAAACTTCGCACTGTTAGTCATATTATTTTGCTATTAATTATCATCATTGTGAAAGTTAAGGTATTCTTGCAAAACTTAAGAATACCTACTCAGTAAACTTATTCTTACTAATGCAAGTCAAAAAGACGAATAGCAACTTACGCACAATGTAAATTGCTATTAGTCCTTTATAATATACAGCTTAGCACGTTTCTCTTCCTCATCATTAAAACATCTAAATTAAGGATTTATTCTTATCTCAGTTAAATTATCTTTATGTTGTTATTCATCACTTGTAACACCTATACTGTACATAAGATGTACATTTGGTAGGAGAATGTCATTGTACCTTACTTCTCCTTCAAAGAAACCCTCGATATCTGCAGACTCTTTAATAAGAATATCAATCTCTTCATTTTGATAGTCATATCCCAGTATCCCATATCTACCTGGCTCAATACTTTGGTTTATAGATATCTTCACTACAGCATTGTTACTATCATCGGCAGAATCACCTTCAGTTATCTCCAAGCTATATCTCATATTTGGCACTAACATAGTTGCTTCTTGAGGCTCATCTGAGATGCTAAACAGAGCAAATTCATCTGCACTTAGCTTAAGCCCTTTAACTTGACTGAACATAAGCACATCACCATTTTCTAATTGACTATCTAGCCCAAAATACAGTATACCTATTAAATCTTCTGCATTTCTGGTTATAGTATCTTTAATTTCAAACTGTTGATCTATCTCTTCGATCACAGCAAAATTGATAATAGAGTCATTTCCATCATCATTTGTGTCCTCGTTATAATCATCTATCACCACAGTTCTGTTTCCATCTTTTTCTATATATACATAAACCATATAGCTTGCTATACTACTAAAATCCAAGATGTCTTGTTGACTATCCCCAACTACGGTTGCTTTAGACTCCACTTCATTATGACCATTAGAATCCTCAATCAGTTCTACATATACGGTTTTACCTGTGCCTGCATATATAGTTACGGTATTTTCCACTCTATCTACATCAATGCTTAAGCTCTCAACGATGTAATCTTCAATTACATAAACTTTGGATCCATTTGTAAAAGTCGCTATAGTGAGACTATCTCCAGCGTTTATTTCAAAACTAGCATTGTGATCTTGATTTAACTCAAACTTTCCATCATTTGAAGCTGCAATTTCATATGGAGAAGTATTTTCATTAACATAAATATGTATATCTCTATTTTCAGGGAATCCTTCTCCCCAGATAGTATTGTTTTCAATCAAGACCTCTATTCTGGGACTTAGCCTAGGATAGGTATCCCATCTTTTAACTGTAGCATTACCATTTTGATCATATACTGAAATATCTCCAAAATCTTCTTCTTGAAGGTCTATTGACTTATCGTCAAAACTCACTGTAAAGAATCCATCAGAATCGATTGGAATTTCATCATAAGAGTAATGTGTAGATCTTGAATAAATTGATACCTCCAATTTCTTGTCAGCTGGTCCTTGGCCATTTATTGTGTTATCAGCAATACTAACTTGGTAAATTATAAGTTCCATTACAGTATGAGTTACTTCTATTTCACCACTTTCTACTAATACATTATCGCCAGGCCTGATTTCAATATTGCTCATTTCAAAGCGTCCATTCTCCACTACTGTTGTAACTGATGCTTCTTGATTCACTTTTATACTTACTGTTTCCTCAGGCCAATTAAAACCTTCAATCTCTCCATATTCCCCTGCTATTACTCTAACAACTGGAGCTGGTGCTGGGTCTTCCATGTAACTTGGATATTCCCTGACAACAGTTGCATCACTAGTTTCATCATAACTATATATGAAGATTGCTAGATCTTCATCAATAGGTTCATTAAATTGGTAAGTCCAGTTACCATCTGCTTCAACCTGGAGATCATTTTCATATATCTCTGAAGGCTCTACACCTGCTCCTGCTAGCTCTAGAAGTCTTATAAATAAAGTATCTCCTTCAGGCCCTTCTCCAACTACTTCACCAGCTGTTCTATCAACACTAGTAATGGTAATATCTTGTACTTGATGCTCTTTAGCTACCTCAGAGTTGCTAACAATAACACTATCTCTTGGCTCTATGTTTATATTGCTACCATCTGCAGAGCCCCAAATAAACATTCCTACTTGATCAACAATAATATCATTTACAGCTAAAATCTTTCCACCGTCCCTATAAATACTTATATCTACAGTAGAAACTGGCTCCCAATAAAATCCCATAATTTCATTCTCTTCATAGATTACCTCAATTACTGGACCATATTCTGGAATTTCTGGGAAAATAGCAACATTAACAACTAAGTCTTCATTCCCACTATGGGCTTCTTCTTTTACTATTATTAATCCCTGAAGTTCAGCTCCAGCTTCCCAATCCTCTTTTGGCATATTGATTAAACCAGAGACTTTGAAATCTACTTTATTATCATAATCATCAGATCTAGCTACTTCTGAAACGGAAAGGTCCACTTTATTCTCAATATTAGAGAAGGTACCATCTAGTTCAAAGTGTCCACTATCAAGCGCTTCTTCAAAAGTCTTATCAAGAATATCTACTGTAAAAAATAGCTCTACAATAACATCATTCTCTCCATCATATACTGGTATTTCAATATATCCTGGGTGTATTACTATATCTTCTTTAAGCCTATACAGCATATCTTGTACTTCTATTGCATTGCTCAATGCAGTTTTACCAAGTTCATCAATATACTCCTGAGCTAGTGTTGGTCTAATTATATTAGAGTCAACACCTCCATGAATAGAGGCTAAAGCATGCAACCTATCAATGATATTTTTTTCATCTGATTGATTAATAAGCATAACTAAATCAGTCTCTATCTTATCAAAAATATCAGATATGTCTATGTCGCTCTCAGCCTCTACTCCTTGTCCTTCACCATAACCCCAGTCTTCATTTTCACTAGGGTTAATACTAGCAGACAGATCTCTATGAACACTTATATCTAACCCGTCAAATGTATAATGTGTTCCAGGATCTTGGAAGTTAAAAGTCCAACTATCTCTTGATTGGCCTCTTAGATGTTCAATATCTGATAGATAAACTTCAACACTATCACTACCATCTTCACTCATAAAGATAATGTAAGAATTCTCAAGACTTAAGCCATAACTGGAAATAGCATTATCTAAGCTCATAACATTATCATACTCATCTCTTATAGCTGAAAATTCTACTACTAAGCTCCCTTCACTTGCACTAATTTCAAGTTGGTTAGGTACAGTTGGAAAAACTGTAAACACTGATGTTTTTGCTTCTAAGTAATTATAAGCATTAAATTCTAATCTATGGTTACCAGCTTCTTCGATAGATAAGTCGTCAAATACTGCCTGACCATCAGAATTAGTGCTCTTAGAAAGAGTACCATTTAATAAACTTCCTGTATCTAGGCTTACACTAACCAGAACATCTTCAACTACTTCATTATTTCCATCTCTAACCTCAATCAATATGTCTTCCAAATATTCTCCTGCTGATACTGATTGTTCTGGACCTTCTATGATAACTATTCTGGGCTGAGCTTCTGCCTCTAAAACTTCAGCGATTATAACAGTTCTTCCTATTTTAGGAGTAGCTCCATAATCCTTTACCTCATCTTCATTTAAGATGACATCTGCTCTAATTCTTAAAATATCACCAGGCTCAATATCATAAACTATCTCATAGTGCTCATATCCTGGAACGCTAAAATCAAACTCCCATGAACCATCATATTCATCAATAATAATGTTTCTGCCAGCTATTATATCTCCATCATTGTTAATAATCTCAACTACTACATGAGAATTAATATTACTACTTCCACTTACTATATTAGTTATAGTATCTATTGAATCTACATATAAGTCTGCAATGTTAAACCCTAGAACTACTACTCCAATTTCTGCTTCAAGGAAGTCTCCTCTTTGTGGTTCAATATCCCAATTATCTTTATCTATGCTAAAGTTGCCGCCAGGAAATAGACCATAATCATATGTGTTTTCAGTATCACTATATGTTAACGTTAAGTTGCCATAAGGGAATCCATGACCATAAACTACTTGGTCTGTTTTTTCTGTACTGTCAATAAATGCAGATAGAATAATACCGCCTGGATCTCTATTTCTGAAAACCATAGTCCTATTATCATTATCATCCACTATAGATGACCTTAGTTCGAAGTAGCCAAAACTTTCACTTAACTCTTCGTAAACAAAGTATGGTCTAAAATCATGCTCCCAGTAACCACTGTTATCAGCAATTATAGCGCTTGAAGTTACTGCTACTGGCCCATGAGGTGGTACCCACTCAACTAGCTCAACTAATACTTCACTATTAGCATCTGCATAACCCTTTGCTACTGTACCTTCTGGATAATCCAGATCTTGAGAAAACTCAATATACTCAACAACATACTCTAAGACTAACCTATTATCATCTTTTAACTTAATTATGCTATTCTCTTCTATGTTTTGATAGTATGCACTTAAGTCAATAGAAAATATACCATTTTCATTTGTTGTAACTACAAACTCTTCTCTATCATCACCATCAATTACAATCAGAGTATACTCATAGTTTTCAACTAAATCATGTCCACTTATAAAGGTCTCTTCAGAATAGACCCACACATTAGCATTATCATCGTCAAACTCTGGAGCAAAAACTTCAAGTGTTAGCTCTTGCGCAAAATCAAGCCAGATTCCTTCTGGACTCTCTATTTGCAGATGTAAGTGATGGTAACCTTCTTCTAGAATGGATAAAGCTAATACTGCCTTGCCCTCTTGATTTGTCTCAACTCTTGTTTCAAATGGATCTCCTAATAAAGTTGCATTTACTTTTATATTAAAGTGCCCTTGCACTGGGTATGAGTCGCCATCTTCAGTCTTAAGTTCTAGCTCGATTAGCACATTGTCTTCCCCAACGACTACTGGACTATCACTTATTAACACAGCATTTGAGTTGCTTAATGGCTCTCTAGATACCTCACCCACCTGAACAGGATTCCCATCTTTTCTAAGTGGCATCGCATTGTCAATATTAATATTAACTAATGGAATAGTAAGATAAAGATTACCTTCAGGCAAGTCTTGATTTATTGCACCTGAAACTTCTAGAATACCATAATTATCTGTAGTGCCACTAAACTCATTATTACTCGTGTCTTGCATCACATTTAGATGGGATTCCCACATTCCAAAGAATGGGCCTACATGAATAGGAAGGTGAATATCTACACCAGTATTTGGAGGCAGGCCATTAATATTAAAACTTAAATAATCGCCGTGAGAATAATAGTTTTGCTCTAAATCAGTTATATGGATATTAAAGTCCATTACATTTATTACAATAGCATTATCTAGCTCTACTCCATCTACAAATGCTGTTATAGTAATTATATCTATAGAATCATAGCTAGCAAAAACTCTATAGAGCTGCTCGCTATTATCCCATTCAACATCATAAATTATCAATTCACCAGGCTGAGCACCAGTTTCATCATCTTCAATATTAGCACTAAAAGTGAATAACTCTTGAGGTAACGACCCTACTATATTTTGATTGTCATCCCAAACTCTAACTTCAAATGAGAAGGTTTGATCAATATAGCTCGAATCAGTTTCTGTAAGAACTTCTCCACCTGAAATACCTAAAGTAGTGATTTCTAGTTCATTTGATACTCCTTGATGTACTCCTTCTTCTACTACTATCCTAAACTCATACGTTGCATCAGGGCTCAACTCTCTAATCTTAATACTTGTAGGGCTAATTACTTCATAAGCTGTCTCTGTCCAGGCTCCGTCATCTTTAACTTGCACTCTATAATCACTTATAGGCTGATCGCTTGTCCATCCAAGATGAACATAGTTAGCTCCTATACTAATATAATCAAGATCTGTAATTGCCTGAGGTAACACTGTTAAAGAAATACTATCTGTCTTATTCTGATCATCAGTAATAACAGAAATTATAGTGCTTCCTATATCATGAGCTATAACCTTACCTTCATTGTCAACACTCGCTATACTTGGAATACTGGAACTCCAATGAACTTCTTTATTGAAAGCTTCAGTTGGATATATTACAGCTGTTAACTCTGCAGTATCTCCCCAATGTATGGTCATATCACTTTCTTGTATTTCTACAGACTCAACAATAATAGGTGTAAATTCAGCTTCTAAACTAACATCATTTGCAGGC